>JACQVA010000018.1 GCA_016210005.1 Deltaproteobacteria bacterium
AAGATGACAGATTGCGTCCCTTTCGGCCATGGGCCTCGGCCTGACAGTACACAGTACTGTCAGACTGGTGAGGATTTGCCCGGTCGGCTGCACGTTACCCACAGATTTGTCGCACACCCGGCTTTTTCGGAGGGCTTGCTATGGGTTGCTTATACGGCCGGCGGCGTGGTAGAAGCTGCCGCTTTCGACCTACTCCATGCAAGCGCTGAACTGTGCCGTCGTTGACGCGGCTTTTCGGAGCCTGGGTTGCCTCACGGCAAGGGGGGCCGGACGCGACTGGGCACTTTTCACTTCTCGCGCCGCGAGCACTAATTCCTAGAACCCGGAGGCATTCGTGCAAGACTCAGAGCACGCTCGTTCCGTTCGCCCGGCGCCACAGTACGCCGCCGCCCAAGCGATCGTGGACGGGATTCACCGGCGCTTGGGTTTCCAACGCCCGCCGTTTCGCTTCGAAGACTTCCTACGGATCAATGAGTCGTACAAGGTGTTCGAGGTCGATCTGCCTCTCGGGCTCGATGGGCGGGTGTTTCTCACGCCGGACGGCGAACAGAAGACCATCCACCTGCGCAAGGACAATTCGCGCCCGCGCGTGCGCTTCACGCTGGCACACGAGATAATGCACGCCGAGCTGCATTTTCCCGATGGCCAGCTCACCGACTTGACCGCCTGCCGCACGGTCGAGCATTGGCGCGACGGCCGCCGCACGCGGCTGGAACGTGAAGCGGACTTCGGGGCGGCGGCGTTGCTCATGCCGCTGTGGCTGCTCGACACCCAACTCCCCTACCGCCTGCGGCACGAGTATCCGGACACGGTGGTGCGGGAAATGGCCCGCCTGTTCTTGGTCAGCGAGACCTCGATGCGGATTCAGCTGAAACACTACATCGCCCACGGCGGCGAGTTTCAGCGGCCCTATTGAGCCCCCGGCACAGGCACACCGGGGCGGCGGAGGGTGACCGGTCGGCCATGCGTATTCTCTACTTCGACGCCTTCTCCGGTATCAGCGGCGACATGACCGTGGGCGCGCTGCTGGCGCTCGGCGTGCCGATCGAGCAACTGCGCGCGGAGCTGCAGCGGCTGCCGCTAGAGGGTTACGAGATCGCCGCCGAGTCGGTGCAAGTCAACGGCATCACCGCGACACAGTTCACGGTACAGGTTCAGCACGCGGGCGAGCCCGGGCATCATCACCGGCCGTTTCGCGCCATTCGCGAGCTGATCGGGGCTAGCAGCCTCACAACCCCGGTAAAGGAAGCGGCCATGCGCATCTTCGCGCGTCTGGCGGAAGCGGAAGGCCGGGTACATGGGGTCGCGCCCGAGGCGGTTGAATTTCACGAAGTGGGTGCGGTCGATGCGATCGTCGATGTCGTGGCCACGGCGGCGGGCATGTGCGCGCTGGGGGTGGAAGCGGCGTACGCCTCGCTGCTCCCGCTCGGTCGCGGCACGGTGCACTCGCAGCACGGGCCGCTACCGGTGCCCGCCCCCGCCACGGCGGAGTTGCTGCGTGGCTTTCCGGTGCGGCTCGGTGACGGAGACGGTGAGATGGTCACGCCAACGGGGGCGGCGATCGTGGCAGCGCTGGCGCAGCCGGGGGCGCCGCCGCTGCGCCTCGAAGCCGTCGGCTATGGCGCCGGCCAGCGCCGACTGGCTGACCGCCCCAACGTCTTGCGCCTGGTACTCGGCGAGGCCGTAAGGCCGGTGCGCCAAGAAGAGCTGGTGAGCATCGCCACCAACATCGACGATGCCAACCCGGAGATCTATGACTACGTCATGGACCGGCTGCTGACCAACGGTGCCCGCGAGGTCTACCTCAGCCCCGTGCTGATGAAGAAGAACCGGCCGGGAATAGTGCTCAACGTACTGTGCGCTGAGTCGGAGCGGGAGCGTCTGGCAGGAATCATTCTAACCGAGACGACGGCGATCGGACTGCGCTATCACACGGTGCAGCGGACCTTGCTGCCGCGCCAGTGTGTCCGCGTCGACACCGAGTTTGGAGCGGTCGCGGTGAAGATCGCTCTAGCACCGGACGGAGGCGAGAACATCGCACCCGAGTACGACGATTGCCGCCGTCTGGCGAGCGAGCGGCAGGTGCCGCTCAAGACCGTGTATCAGGCGGCAGTAGCGGCGTACCGGCAGCACAGGTGAGTCGGACTCCCGTCCATGTTCTGCGGTCTACTTCAACGCTCAGCAGTCACGAAGCTCAAATCAACGCAGGCGTCGAAGATGCTTGCCAGGCGCACTCGGTCTGCTGCCGTCTCGCTGATTTGGCCCAGCCACGGGACCACACCCAACGGAGCCCCAAGTAGCTCCGCCAGCAACGCAAGGTTGGTTGCGGCGGCGAGGTCAGCGGCCGGCCCCAGGGCGTTGACCACGTAGCCGGCGACGGTCAGGCCGGTGATCTGCGCGTAGCGCATCGTCAGCAGCGCGTGGTTGATAGCCCCCAGCTTGTTGCCCACCACCACCAGTAACCGGGCGTCCAGCCGGCCACAGAGGTCGGCGTAAGTGAACCCGCCGCACAGTGGCACCAGGAGCCCGCCGGCACCTTCGACGAGTACGACATCATGCTCGGCCCTCAAGTTGTCACAGGCCGAGAGGATGGCCTCGATCGAGATCGGCCGGCCGGCCCGCTCAGCGGCCATCCGCGGCGCCAGCGGCTCGGCATAGCGGTACGGGCAGATCGTGGCTTCGCTGGTCCTGCAATCGGAAAAGAACGCGAGCCGGCGAGCGTCGGCGGGCACAAGCTGGCCGTCGGCTCCGGGGAGGCAGCCGGTCTCGGCCGGCTTGAGCACGCCGACGCGATGGCCACGAGCCGATAGCGCCGCGGCCAAACCCGCCGCCACCGTGGTCTTGCCAACCCCGGTGTCCGTTCCTGATATGTTGATGATCCTGGCTGACACGGGCTCGCCCAGTCACGAGCCCATCTATCAAAAGAAGCGTGCGAGAGGGAGACGAGGCAAGACGCCTCAGGCGAACAGGCTGAAGGCAACCCAGCTGATAGCCCCCCAGAGGGCCAAGCTGATGACCATACCCGACAGGAATCCCATGAAAGGCACCGGAATCCGGTCCACCTCCTCGGCCTCCTCGATCTGTGCCCAATATGCGTCCGCAAGCGAACTCTGCATAGCTGACCTCCGCAAGTGCTACGGAAGCACAGCAAGAGGCATGCCCCCATAAGGTTGCTTGGACGGCCACCATCCGGGGCACGTAAAGTACAGTTGTGATCGTCCGGCCCCGTGAAAATTTTGTCTAATTCGTCCCAAACGGCGATAGCTTGTCAGCCCAGACTGCCGCATAGCGGCTCACCGGTCACCTCAGCAATCGCCTGCCGCACGACGCCGCACAGTGTCACGAGTTCGTCCTCGGTAATGCTCAAAGGCGGCATCAGGACGATCGCGTCGGCCAGCGGTCGGAGGATCACGCCTAACCGGCGCGCACGTTCGGCGACACGAGCCCCGACACGCTCGCCGGCCGCATAAGGTATGCGTCGGGCCTCCTCGCGCACTAGTTCGATACCGACCATCAGCCCCCACTGGCGGATGTCCCCGACGTGAGCCAGCCCAGCGACCTGGCGGTCGAGCAAGTCGCTCAGCTGGGCAGAGCGCAAGTCGGCGCGCGCCACCACGCCTTCGCGCGCAAAGACTTGCAGGTTTTCTACCGCTACAGCGCAGGCCAATGGATTGCCCGTATAGGTGTGGCCATGGAAGAACTGCTTATGCTCTGCATAAGAACCAAGAAATGCCCGGAAGATCTCCTCGGTCGTTAGCGTGGCCGCCAGCGGCAAGTAGCCACCGGTGATACCCTTGCCGAGACAGAGGATGTCGGGGCTGACTCGGTCGTGCTCGACGGCAAACATGCGTCCGGTCCTCCCGAAGCCGGTGGCCACTTCGTCGCAAATCAACAAGGCCCCGTAACGGCGTGTCAGCTCGCGCAACCCGGCGATATAGCCGCGTGGCTGTGCCCACATCCCGGCGGCGCCTTGCATCATTGGCTCGATGATCAGCGCTGCGATTCGCTTGCCGCAGCGCGCGAACAGGTCCTCGGCTTCGGCCAGCGCCAGCACCAACGCGCGCTCGGGCGACTCCTGCCGGTGCCAGCGAAAGACGTGTGGTGGGTTCAACCGCTGGCAGGGAAACAGCAGCGGCCGGAAGTGATGGTGAAAGGTTTCGGAGTAGCCGACGCTAACTGCACCGAGAGTATCGCCGTGGTACGACTCGGTGAGCGAAACAAAGGTGTCGCGTTCCGGCGCGCCGGTTAGGCGCCGGTATTGGTAGGCGATCTTGAGAGCGATCTCGACGGCGGTGGCGCCGGAGTCGGAGTAGAAGACCCGCGTCAGCCCGGCAGGGGCAATGCCGACCAATTGCTGCGCCAGCTCGATGGCCGGTACGTTCGACAGCCCCAGCATGGTCGAGTGGGCGACGCGGTCCACCTGCGCACGAAGAGCCGCATCCAGCTCGGGCTTGCGATGGCCATGAACATTGCACCACAGCGACGACACCCCATCGAGGTAGCGGCGTCCGTGGATGTCGATGAGGTAGTTGCCCTCGGCCCGCTCGATGACCAGCGGCGGCGCTGCCAGCCACTCCTGCATCTGGGTAAATGGGTGCCAAAGGTGGGCGTGGTCCCAGCGTTCGAGTTCGCCCGCAGTCGGCCGCGCGGAGGTCATGCCGGCACCGCGGCCCGCGACTCCCCGAGGCGGGCGAAGGCGGCCAGCGCCCGGTCGAGGTCCGCGGGCTGATGTGTGGCCATGGTGGTGGCGCGCAGCCTGGCAGTACCGGCTGGGACCGTTGGTGGGCGAATGCCTTGGACAAAGACCCCCACTGCCAGCAGCTGTTCGCACCGCGACATAGTCTCGCCCGAATCGCCGATCCACACCGGTACGATCGGGGTACCGGTTGCGGGGACGCGATAGCCGAGTTGTTGCAGACCCGCCGCCAGCCGCGCGGCATTAGCCAGAGCGCGCTGGCGGCGCTGTGGTTCGGTTTCGACCAGGGTCAAGGCGGCGGCCGCGGCGGCCACAATCGGGGGGGGCAAAGCGGTGGTGTAGATGAAACTGCGGGCACGGTTGACCAAGAGATCGATCAGCTTCCGAGTGCCGGTGACGAAGGCACCGAAGGTGCCCAGCGCTTTACCCAGCGTCCCCATTTGCACGCCGATGCGATCGCTGACACCCAACAGCTCGGCCACGCCTGCACCGTGGGGGCCGAGCACGCCGGTAGCGTGGGCTTCGTCGGCCATGACCATGGCGCCGTAGCGCTCGGCCAGGTCGCAAATCTCCCGCAGCGGCGCGATGTCCCCGTCCATGCTGAACACGGAATCGGTGACAACCAACTTGCGGCGCGCCGGCGCGCGCAGCGCGCGCGCCAACTCGTTGAGGTCGCGGTGGGCATAGACGATGACCCGCGCCCGCGACAAGCGGCAGCCGTCGACGATGCTGGCGTGATTGAGCTGATCACTGCATACCAGATCGCCGTCGCTCACCAGCGCCGCAATCACGCCGGTGTTGGCGTTGTACCCCGAGTTGAATAACAGCGCCGCTTCGGCACCCTTAAATGCCGCCAGGCGCTCCTCCAACTCGCGGTGCGCGCGCATCGAGCCGGAGATCAGCCGTGACGCCCCCGCCCCGAGCCCCTGCTCGCGGGCGGCCGCACACGCCGCCTCGATCAACGCCGGATGATTGGCCAAGCCGAGGTAGTTGTTCGAGCACAGCATCAGCACGCGCCGGTTGTCGAGTGTTACCCAGGCGTCCTGCGCCGAATCGATCCACCGTGGCGCCCGGCGCAAACCCGCTGCCACGCATTGCCCCAACTCGGCGGCAATCCAAGCCTCGGCCTTCATCGACCTCACGATTATGCGGGCGACGCCAGCGAGTCAATTCGCGCATAGCTATCGCGCCCGTCCGGAATCGGGGTCCACCATGAGCGATGACTCGTCCACGGCTTCGAAGTCGGAACCGCGAACGCCGGTCTGCAGGTTGTGCAGATCGTCGTCGTCCCAACGCGGGTCGGGAGCGCCGGAGAGGAACCATGACGACCCGTTGTCGGCAACGAACATGCCGTAAGTCTTCAGAGCGGTGAGGATCACCCGGTTGCTGGCGGAAAACCCCGAGATGTCGAAACCAGCTTTGAGCCGAAAACGTTGCCCCATCGGCGGGCGTGATGGATCGGTGGATGACGAGGCGAAGTGGCGCGCGGGCCAGAGATAGCTCTGCCGGGTGCGGGGCACGGTGAAGCGAAGCGCGTGCTTGATGACGCCGGCAGCCACTTCGTCATAACGCACTAGCCCGGGAAGAACCGGCAATCCCGCCGCGTCCGCCGAGGTCCATCCCGCCGGTCGCAGCGCATTCGAATTGAGATCGAACACCGCCCCCGAGCCCGCTTGCCAACTCCCATCCGGCTGCGGCCAGGAGTAGTACAACTCGTACAGGGTGCAGTTCCCGCTGTTGACCACCAGCACGTGACGGTCGCCGCTACTGTTGCTGCCGCCTTCGATCGGGGCGTTGGCCGGAACCGGGTACGGGCCGGGATCGCTCTCGTCGGCGTACCAGACGAAGCTCACGGGCACGAACGGCTGCGTGCCGGGCACGACGACGAAGGGGATACCGATCGGCCCGCCGTTCCAGGTGCCGGCGCCGAAGTCGGGGTGCAGCCCGGCCGTGGCGCCGATGTTGTTCACGTAAGCCTGCGAGCTGGGATCAAGCGGCAGAGCGTCAATGCGCCGATTCCAAATGTTGTCCGCCGGCAACACGGCGCAGCCGGCGAGAGTCGGGCCGCCGGTGACGCTGGTCGGAGATGGAGTAGGGCTGGCGGCCGGGCCGGGCACGGTCGCGGTCGGAGTCCGAGTCCTGGTGCTGGTGGCGGTGGGCGTGGCGGTTCTGGTCCGCGTCGGTGTCAGGGTTGGTGTACGCGACGCCGTTCGTGTCGGGCGGCGGGTGTAGGTTCGCGTCGGCGTTGCGGTCGGGGTGCGTGTCGCTGTGCGCGTGGCGGTCCGCGTTGGGCGGCGGGTGCGCGTATATGTCGGTGTCACTGTCGGTGTACGAGTGGGCGTCCGCGTCCGAGTGAAAGTTGGGGTGTACGTTGGCCGCCGCGTTCGGGTGAGGCTGGCGGTGGGCGAAGGGGTTCGAGTCGGCAAGCTATAGGTTGCGGTTCCGGTCGTGCTCGCGGTGCGCGTCGTGGTGGCGGCCCGGGTGGGCGTTGACGACGGGGTCATTACGGGCGCGCCCAGGATCGCCCGGGCAACGTCGCGGCGAATCTGCATCATCAAGGCGTCGTTGCTCTGCCAGTAGAAGCTGCCGTTGAGCGGAGCGCAGCCGATCCAACCGCAGCCGCCCAGTTGGCTGTAGGCTTGGGCCACCTGTGCCCGCGCATAGCCGCTCAGTCCTTTTTGGTCGGCGAGCTCGAACAAGGCCCAGTCCTGCAAGCCGGCGCGGATCATCTTGAGCCGATAGGAGGGGATCGGCCCATCGATCTCAACCCCCGCCGGCGATCCTTCGGGTGCCAGCACGCCGTCGTGATGTCCCGGGTAGAGCAGCACCCCGTCACCGGTCTTGCCGTAGCTCGTGTTGGGACCCCAAGCATCGTCGTTGTCCCAGGCATTCACCGACCACATCAGGAAGCCGCTGGCCCCTTCGTACCAAGTGCCCCAATGCATCATGCGCGGCTCCATGCCGAGCAGGGTGTTGGTGGCATAGGTCGGGTAGGGTGCGCCCTGGGCGTTGCTTTCGTAGAACCACAGCTTGATGGCTTGGGCGAACTGCCCCGGCCACTCGGCGCGGCCGTACACCTCCCAGGTTTCGTCGTACCACTTGTCGTAGCATTTCAGGCACACGGCGAAGATGCCGAGAGCGGGATTGAGGGTCGCGACGTTATCGGTTGTCGGCGCCGTCGTATCCATGATGCGCGCCTTCCAATCCGGATCACCGTCTTGCATCCAGCGCGAATGCCGGGCGATAGCGGGGTAGGAGCTGGGGTCGGGCTCGTCGAGGGCGAAAACCACGGCGCGGTCGAACCAGCCGCGGCTTTTCAGGTGCGCGGCCCAGGCCGCCGCCAACGCGGTGTACTGCGACTGCGTGCAGGCCGCCTCGTAGCCCCAGGTCACTCCCGGTGAGAAAGGCGGTTCGAGCCGGCTGCTGGGGACGCCGTCGCTCCAGTAGGTTCCATCCAGGTACGGCTGTAGTGCGGCGTCGTAAGCGCTCCAGTCACTCGACGGGGCGCAGCCGTTGCCGGGATCGGGCACGAAGTGGGCGCCGGTATCGACGCGGTGAGCGTGGGCCAGCTCTTCGTAGCGTTTCACGATGGTGCGAGCGCGCGCATTCCAATCGAGCCAACAACTGCTGCCGGAGCATTGGTAGGTGCCACTGTGAAAGTTGCTAACGGCGTCGCCGCTCATTTGGAAGTAGGTGCTAACCGCGCGCATATCGGGCAGCACGAAATCCCACACCGTGACTGCGACCGTAACCGGCACCGGGGTCTGGCCCGTTGCCGTCACCGTCACGCTGCCGGAGTAAGTTCCCGCCGGCGTGTCGGCGGGTATGAATAGATCCATCCAGACAGGTTGGTTGAGCCCCGCGGCAACCGCGAACGGGGCGCCGGCGGGACTGCCCGAATAAGGGTCGCGCAACGGAATCAGCGGGTCGGGAATGCGCCCGTCGCCCGTGGGCGAGTTGTCGGGCACGGGCAGCGTACCGCCATCGTCGCCGACGCCGGTGAAATCAATAAACGCTTCCCGGAAGAAGGTGATGCTGGAAGCGGCAATGATATGCCCGGAACCGTCACTCAGATCAGTGGCCGCGAAGTCGACCCCGGCGACGGTGCCGCCATCGGCGCGCACCACGATCTGGTACGCTTCGTACGATCCCCGCGCACCTTCCAGGGCGATTGACGTGCCGCCTGCCGGTGCGGTGGTGGGTTGGACCTTGTTGGCGACACTCTGCGTCCACACTGTCATCGTTGTTGACGCTGCGGCGGGCAGCCAACGGCACATTACCAGCAGCGTGAGATGCACAACCAATTTCGACATGACACGGTGATTCATCGTCAACCTCATTCGCAATGAAGTCCCGATAAACAAAAGGCGTGCCCATCGCTCACACCACGGGAACCGCCTTTGTCGTCATCGGTTGTCTGTTCCCACCTCGGGCCACAACTGGTCCTCGGCAGCGCGATGCCAACTTGCGGTAGCCGTCGGCTCGTCGACTCAGGGCACGGGCCTGGCAAGGTCGTCACGCAAGCTACCGCGTGCAGGGTGAGGCGAACAGGATGGGCAGGCCACGAGGACGGGCGCGCGGCAAGAGCTTGCAACGGTCGCCCCGCACGCGCTACGGGTGTTTAATGAAGAAATCGAAGAGCTTGGTGCTGGTGGCCGGTGCGCTGGCCTGCGGGGAGAGCGGGCAATGATGAGCGGGTTTACCGGCAAAGTCGCGATCATCACCGGTGGAGCGTCAGGCATCGGCCGCGCCCTGGGCGAGGAGTTGGCCGGCCGCGGCGCACGCGTGGTGCTAGCCGACCGCAACGGCGCGCAAGCGCAAGCGGTGGCCGGCGCCATCACCGCCGGCGGCGGCGCAGCGCAGGCGGCCACCGTTGATGTCTGCGATGCCGGCGCGGTCCTCACGCTGGTCACGCAAACCGCCACTGCATACGGGCAATTGGACTACTTGTTCAACAACGCGGGTATCGCCCTCGCCGGCCGCACTCGCGACATGACGGTGGCGGACTGGAACCGGCTGATCGACGTCAACGTGCGCGGCGTGGTGCACGGGGTCATGGCGGCTTATCCGCTGATGATTACGCAAGGCTTTGGCCACATCGTGAACACCGCTTCCGTCGCCGGTCTGGCGCCGGCGCCCGGTTTCACCGCTTACGCCGCCACCAAGCACGCGGTCGTGGGCCTGTCGACCTCCCTGCGCAGCGAAGCTGCCCGGCACGGCGTGCGCGTGAGCGCCGTATGTCCGGGGTTCATCGACACCCCGATCAAAGACACCATGCCGCTGCTCAACGTCGATCGTGCGGCCGTGCTCAAGAGCCTCCCGGTCAAGCTGCATTCGCCGGTGGCCTGCGCCCGCGCCATCCTGCGCGGAGTGGAGCGCAACCAAGCCATCATCGTCGTCACCGCTTTTGCCAAACTTGGGTGGCTGCTCTACCGGCTGTCGCCGGCACTGATAACGCGGCTGTTGGAGTTGGGCGTGCGGCGAAGCCCGCTGCTGGCCGACTGAGAGCCGGCCGAAGCGGTCCAAGGGTCGCAGACCCCTCACTTGCGCTTGAGCCCGCAGGCGGAGCGCGCCGTTATGCCACCGTCCCGAAGTCCGCAACCAGTGCGGCACCGTTGACCATGCGGGCCTCGTCCGAGGCCAAGAAGGCGATGGTGCGCGCGATGTCGATCGGCTCACCCATCTGCGTCGGACTCGGCGGGCAGTAGTACAGAATGAGTTGGGTCTCGAAATCCGGCCGCGGCACAAAGTTGTGGACGATGGGCGTGTTCACCCCGCCCGGACAGACGCAGTTGGCGCGCAAGCCGCGGGTGGCGAACTCGACCGCGACCGCCCGGGTCAGATTGAGCACGCCCGCCTTCGAGGCGCAGTAATGGGAGTTGTAGGCCTGGCCGCGCAAGCCGGCGATCGAGGCGACGTTGACGATGCTACCGCCCGGCTGCTTCAGCAAGTGTTCGATGGCCACGCGCATGGTGTAGAAGGGCCCGTTGAGGTTCACGCCGATCACCCGCTGCCACTCGGTTTCGTCGAGTTCCTCGAAGCGCAGCGAGCGGCCGACGCCGGCGGCGTTTACCAGCACGTTGAGCGCGCCGAATGCCTTGAGCGCATCCGCGATCGAGGCCTTGACCGAGTTGAGGTCGGCCACATTACACAGGCCGCCTTCGGCGCGGCCCCCCGCCGCGCGGATGGCAGCGAGAGTCTCGCGCACGCCCTCTTGGTTCACGTCGACGGCGAACACCTTGGCCCCTTCGGCCGCAAACAACTCGGCGGTGGCGCGGCCGATACCCGAGGCCGCCCCGGTCACGTACACAACTCGATCCTTGAAGCGCATGGTCATGAAACAACATCTCCCTTTGTCAAACTCTTGCGGGCAAAGCCTGAGCGGCCGCAGCTGCGCCGGGTGGGATCACAGGGGCCAGCCCGGAGTCGCCAACCACCCCGCCCGCGGGCGCTGGTGGTTAACAACTGTTAGCCTATAGCTGAAGAGCCTGTCAACTGACCGGAGGATGACGGGTGTGCGACAAATCTGTTGGTAATGTGAGCCGACCGGGCAAATCCTCACCAGCCTGACAGTACTGTGTACTGTCAGGCCGAGGCCCATGGCCGAAAGGGACGCAATTCGTCATTCCCGCGAAAGCGGGAATCCACGGCACCGGCTCGCTACGACCCGCCACTAGAGCTCTCGCCAGTCCGGGTTCTGAGCTTCGATCAGCTCGATCTTCCAGGCGCGGCGGCACTTCTTCAGCTGCTTCTCTGAGCGTCACCACCAAACTGGATTCCCGCTTTCTCGGGAATGACGGCCATAACACCGAACCACGTTACCCACAAATTTGTCGCGCACCCATCAGGCGCCGGGGTGCGTGGCTGCTCCGGCCCGAGCGATGGTTGCGCGAGCGGCGCCGGACACCGGGCGGGCTTACCACACGCCGCGCAGTAGACGCCACGGGGTTCGCTGCATGTACGCCGCGTAGGCTTCACCGCGCGCGGCCGACAGTCGCCCCTCTTCCATCGGAATGAAGGCGATGAAGGTGCCGCCGAGCAGCAGGCACCAGAGCAGCTGCGCCAGATTGGGATGCATCACCACTGAACACAACCCGGCCAGAATCACCGCCCGGTACTGCGGGTGGCGCACCTTGGCGTACTGGCCCTCGGTGAATAGGGGCGTCTCCTCGCCGTGCGAGTGCGTCATCGCCCCACCTGGCACCCCGAGCAGGCCGTCGAGCATGGTGAACGTCGCCCCTTCGAAGAAAGCGATCAAGGCCACGAGAAAGCCAACCATGGCGGCGAAGCGCAGCGGCTCCGCCACGGCCAACGCTCCGCCAGGAGCCGACCGGTGAAACCACAGCAACGCCAGCCAGGTTGCCACCGTGACCGCAATGTACACCTGACGCTCGATCAGAGTGCCGGCCTTGCCGTAGACGGCCCGCTTGAACCCATCGCTGGTCATCACCAGGTGCGGCGCAATGAAGGCCGTGTACAGCATCAAGTTGAACAGATGGTTGGCCCAAGGAGCCGCGGGATCGTAACGAAACCCATTCAGGATCGCGGCAAAGATGGAGAACAGACCAAAGTAGCCGAAGACCCGATACACAACGGTCATGACTCGCCTCCCCGGCCGCTAAGTTGCTTAAGCGTGCGGCGTAATCGCCCGCACCAGCGGCCGTCAGTTGTTTATTTGAGCTTCACCATAGAGCAATGAGCGAAGCCCAGTCAACTAGGGTCGCTGCTGCCCGTGGCTGGCGAGTGGTCAACAAACCGGGAAACGCCGAAAGGGCTCGCCGTATAGTCAGGCTGGTCGCGAGTGCATTTGCGTTCCTGGGTTCACCTTCGCGCTTGTGGGAATGGCGCACACCAAAATCGCGCGATTTGCGGCACCACGGACTTGAAAATGTGTATTGATTCCAGCTGGTGCCGATATTGCTGCAAGCGCATCCACGTCCGGCGTGCCTTGCGTGACCGCCAGGGCGTTTGCATCTCGCAGCTATTTCGGTTTTACGACTGTTTTGGGAGGGACAGACGATGAAACTGCAAAACAGGGGAACCATCAAGTTGCTTCTGGTAGCCGGCTTGTTCCTGTCCGTGCTCACACTGGCGGGCTGTGGCGGCGACGACGGGGCGCAAGGACTGCAAGGGCCGAGCGGCCCGCAAGGGGACAGCGGACCCACCGGCCCACAGGGCGGTAGCGGACCTTCAGGACCAACTGGGCCGCAGGGTGGCAGTGGACCTTCGGGACCAACGGGACCGCAAGGCGACACCGGACCGAGCGGCCCTTCGGGACCAACGGGACCGCAGGGTGACACCGGACCGAGCGGGCCTTCGGGTCCAACTGGACCACAGGGCGACACCGGACCGAGCGGGCCTTCGGGTCCAACTGGACCGCAAGGCGACACCGGACCGACCGGTCCTTCCGGGCCAACGGGGCCACAAGGTGACACCGGACCGACTGGTCCTTCCGGGCCAACAGGGCCGGGCGGAGACGATCTCACTCGGACCATCAATGAAGCGTGTGTGGTCTGCCACGGCGACGGCCGGATTGCCGACGTTGCGGCCTATCACCCCGGGCTGGTCGAGCCCGCGGCGGTCGTGGCTCGCATCGATGGCGTTGCGATTGCCGTTGATGGTGAGGCCCAGACCGCGCAGCTCACCGTCAATTTCACCGTTACCAATGCAGAGGGCGAGTACATCCGCCACCTCGGCGATGTTTCCCCAACCAATGCTACCCGCTTCGCCTACCTGCGCTTCGCCCTCGCCAAGCTGCAGCCGGCCGCGGTCGGCAGTGGCGACGCCGACACCTGGGTCAACTACACCACCGGCGATCGCACCCCCGCCAACCTCACCGATCACGGCGATGGTACTTACACCTATCTGTTCAACACCAACTTGTACTCGCTATACGACCCGGCCCCGGCCCACCGACTACTATTGATGGTGTTTGGCGACATCGTGCCGCAATCGAAGAACGTCACCTACGATTTTGTGCCGGCGCAACTCCCCGGCCCGTTCACCTTCGCCACCACCCGCAACATCGTGACGACCGGGGCTTGCGAAAGCTGCCACGACCGGCTGGGTAGCCCGCTAGGCGCCGCCAGTTTCCACAGCGGCACCCGGTACCTTATCGAGGGCTGCGCCACCTGTCACACGACTACTCTGGGCGACGGTGATGCGGAGTTCGCACCGATGGTGCACAAGATCCACGCGGCCAAGGACTTCGCTCTCGGCGACTTCTCCGAGGTGACCTATCCGCAGGATCTGCGCAACTGCGCTAAGTGCCACGCCGGTACGGACGGCGCGCACTGGAATACGCGGCCGACCATCACAGCCTGTGGTTCATGTCATGACAGCGTCAATTTCGCCACCGGCTCCGGCCACACCGGCGGCCCGCAGGCCGACAACAAGCTCTGCAGCGTGTGCCATCCACCCAGCGGTGGGTTGTCACCGATAATAGACGCGCATCTCACCGTCGAATCAACGCCAAACAATCCCAGTGTCCCGACCGGCTTGACCAACTTCGAGTACGTGATCGACGGCGTCACGGTCAACGAGAGCAATCAGGCGGTCGTCACTTTCCACATCAACAAGGACGGGGTAGCGCTCGACCTGTCCACCTATCCCCCGACTGGGTTCACTGGTGGGCCGAGCTTCTTGGTGGCCTACGCCTTGCCGCAAGATGGGGTGGTGGCACCGGTTGACTACAACAACCGCGGGCGCAGCGCGGCTCAGCCCGCAAGCGTCTCGCTCGCCAGCTTAGTGAGCAGCCTGACGGGTACGGCCGACAGCTACACCGCCACACTGACCTCGGCGGCTTTCCCGGCCGGGGCCACCATGCGGGCCGTTGCCCTTCAGGGCTACTTCACTCAAACCGCCGCCTTTGACCAGAACGGCGACGGCACCAAAGACAACATCGGGCGCCACAGCTATTCGGTCGTCAAGCCGGTCACCGGCGATGCGGTGCGCCGCGCGGTGGTGGACGAGGCCAAGTGCCTGGCCTGCCACGAAATCCTTGAATTGCACGGCGGCAATCGGGTCAATAACCCACAGGTCTGCGTTATCTGCCACAACCCTAACCTCAGCAGCAGCGGGCGTGGTGCCGAGAAGCGCTGCTCCGTCACTACCAGCACCGTCTGCGCTAGCTCCGCCGATTGCCCCGCGACGGAGACGTGCGGCTATCTGCTGAGCGCGACTGACCGAGACAAGCTCGATGACGCCGGCTACGACCCGGACAATCCACTCGGCTACCCCGAGGCCAGCAATAGCTTCAAGGAAATGATCCACGGCATCCATGCGGCTGCGGCGAGGACCTTCCCGTACCAGTTCGTCCGCGACCGTGGTGCAAGCGGGCTCTTCTTCTACGACTGGAGCGAGGTCACCTTCCCGGGCATCCCGAGCAACTGCGAGACCTGCCATAAACCGGGAACCTACGATGCCGACTTGCCCGCCGGTGCGCTGGTGACCACCGACGTGACCACAGACGGCACGAACGCCACCCCGGCAGCCGTGCGCGCAGCCCGCGCCACGGTGCCGAATGCCACCGACTTGGTGAACAGCCAGACGGCCTCGGCCTGCTACCCCTGCCACAACCGCAACCCGGCCGCGTACCACATGGGCCAAAACGGCGGCGTGATCGACGCCGAGCGTGCCGGTGCGTTCGGACAGTAGACGCGGCGCAAGGCTTCGCGTCGGTAGCGCACCTTCCTGACCAAAGAGCCCCCGGCCTCGGCCGGGGGCTCTTCTTTTTGTAGGCTGCGGCTACCGCGCCGGCGCGCCAGCAGCGGGCGCTGTGTTTGTAGGAAAGGCCGATCGCGCCACGATGCGGTGACCCACCATAGCCAGAACCAGCGCCGCCAAAGTCGCCAATGTCAACAGCCCGGCGAAGCGGCGCAGTGAGGTCGGCTGCAAGTCGAGTGTAACTCGGTGTTCTCCCGGCGGTAGGCGAAACCGGATCGTGCCGCGCACGGGCACGGGCTCAATTGCCGTCTCCTCGCCGTCGACGTGTAGCTTCCAGCCCGGGTAATAGAAGGTCGCTGCCTCCACCACGGTCGCCTCCTCGGCCGAGACCAAGAACTCCTGGTGCGCGGATCGCTGGGATATGGGCCGGACGGATGCCAGCGCCGGCCGCCCGATCAGACGCTCGCTGGTGTATGGCGGGCGCTGGTTAACCCAACGGGGCTCATACTCTTCGTAAGTCGTCGTATTTATGCCTCGGCGTGCGATCGAGTCCGGCGAGTAGTACTCCTCGTCGTAGGTCAAGAACCCCGTGGGCGCCGTGTGTGCGAGGTTCAAGGCAACCAGAACGGCCACCGCGGACCACCGCGTGCGCGCCCCCAGCCAGCCGAGCGCCGGCACGATGAGCAGCGGCAGGAACATCGCCGGCAAGAGCAGCGCTCGCCATGGATACGCGAGGTAGCGCAACGTCTCCACCCGCGACCACACCGGCGCGGACCATGAAGTGGCCAGCCACGCGCCGGCGGCGGCGGCAAGCGCGAAGGCCACCGCCTCGCGCCGCCGCTTGCACTCCGGCGACCTCAGCGCCACCACCAAGCCCAATGCGGCGAGCAGTAGGTGCGCCGGTCCAATTGCGAACGACATGCCGTCATCGGTACCGGAAACCGAGAAGCCATAGTCCCATCGTGACCAGAGCAGCTGTGCTGGCGAGACGGCGTGCATGCTCCAATGAAGCAGGTCTCCTTGCAGTAGGTCGGTCTTGACGAAGGCTTTCTCCGCCAGCGCGGGTAGCCAAAAGAAGGCCGAGAGCCCGAGCCCGCCTACTAGCACCATGGCTCCGACCCCATACGCCCGCCGGCTGCGTTGTGCCAAGACGAAGAGCCCAAGTGCGGGCAGCACCAGAAGTGCAACCGCGTTGTGTGCCAGCGGCACGAGTGCGACCAGCGCGCTTGCCAGCGCGATTCGCAACGGCGCCGGCTTATCAAGCGCGCCGGCCAGACCCAGAAGCGCGGCGGGCGCAACCGCCATGGCCGCGGTTTCCGCAAACGCCGCCCGCACCTGGAGATCGAGCGCGAGATAAGGCACAAACAGCCACGCTGCCGCACCGCCAAGTGCCGCCGCGCGTGAGGCCACGGCTCTCCTTCCTAGGCGATACACCGCCACCGCTCCCACGCCGCAAAGGCAAACCAGGGCGAGCTGTAACGAATCCGTAAGCCCACAGCCGGTCGCGTGTAACAAGTAGGCGGTGACGTACAACAGCGGCGGAGCGAACTGAAACAGCGGCTGGCCGTAACCGTTGCCGAGATCGGGGGCCCAGAGCGGCGGCAGCTGTCCATCGCGCAAGGCCCGAGCAAACTCCACCAACCGCGGCGGGTAGGCCGCCGCATCATGCCCGTCGATCAGCTGGCCACGGAAGAGCGCGTGCAGCGCCAGCAGAACCAAGCCGAGCAGAACCAAGGCGCTGGACCGCCGCGCGCCCGCCAGCTGTTGCGCGGCGCGCGCCAACCGCAAGCTGACCGCATCCTCCGCGGCAACTGCTGACGGCGTCTTGAGCCACCAGGCCATCACGATGAAGAGCAGGATGCCGAGAATGAGCAAGATCGGCTTCAGCGGCCCCGGCGTGTAACGCACCTCTACCTCGTGGATGCCTGCCGAAACGGGGACGGCGGCGAAGCCCGGTGTCACACGTAGGATGGGTGCGCGGTGACCGTCTACCGTGGCCACGAGATCGGGGTACCAAGTGATCTTCACCAGCGCGTAGCAAGGGCGATCGAGCAGTACTTGCGCGCGATATCGCTCCTGGTCCTTCGACTCGTTCAGAATGTGGCCGCGGGGCCTCAGACACGACGCGGGTAACGCCGGCAAGGGCTGCCAGCGCGCGACAGCCGGCAGTTCCGGATCGGCGCCACTGAGCGCCACCACCACGCCGCTACGTAACCACGCGCTTTGCAGCCAGGCGGCGTTGGGCTCGTAGGTCGTCGATGGCGGGCCGGTATAGCGCGCACCGACGTCGACCAACCCGAAGTATCCCTCCGCCGAGCACTCGTAGACGGCGAAAGGCCCGTGCTGCCCGCGCCGCCGCCAGTGCGGCTGCGGCGACTGCGTCGCGGGTGCGATCAGAGCACGGACGCCGAACACCGCGTCGTGCGCCGGATCGCTCTCATCACGCAGCTCCATCACGTCCGCCGTCAGCGACATGGCGTGATAGAGGAAACTCACCTGGTCCATGTGCCCGAGGGTGAGAAGGGCGTAAACCGGCAGATCGCCGACTTTGAACTCGTCTCCCCAGGTGGCGCGCCTGCCGGCGCTGGCGCGGCCGGGTCGCTGCGCCAAAATGACGCGCATCGTTGCCAGCGATTGCTCCAGGTCGGTGCGCTGTTGCTCGAAAACCCGCAGGCTCAGCTCGCTCGCCCGCGCGTCTCGGCTAAGGTAGCCTGCCCGTTCCACGCCGACAGCCACGAGCGCCCCGGCAATGCACACCGCCATGGCGGCACAGAGCGCGCGGCTGCGCGCCGCTACGGCGTAGATGGCGCGCTCAATGCCCCACGCGGCTAGGAGCACCGCCGCCAGCTCGAAGGCGACCTGCAAACGATGCAGATGGAAATCGGCCGGAACCGCCAGTAGTACAAGCAAGTGCCCCCAAGTTACACGCCCGCAGAACAGAAGGAGCCAGACCCCTGCCAGCGCCAGCAGCCGGCGCGCAACGGCGTCGCGGAAAGACCACGCTGCGGTGGCCGCGCCGGCAGCCAACAACACGGTCATGAGCGGCAGCCGGTGGCCATCGAGCAGATTCCCCGAGCCCAAGGCCCAAAGGATCGCTTGGGCTCCGAAGGAATCCCACTTGTACACCGGCTCCCACCGCGAGTGATTTATCTCGCCGCTGGCCAGCAACATCGGCACCGCGAACCAGGCCAGCAATGCCAACGCGGGCGCGGCAATGGTGGCCAGACGAACGAGCCGGCGCGGGCGCTGGCCATCCGCTCCGACCACGGCGCACAGCGCCGCCGACACCAACGCGACGTAGCCGAAGATCATGTGCGACAGCACAGTTGCGGCCAGCAGCAAGCCGGCGCTGCCACGCCTCCTGCCGCTTGCCAGTGCGCGAACCAGTGTGCCGAGAAACAGAATCAAGCAGTGCAAGGCGAATAGCTGCGTGTACAACCCGCTGCCCGAGCGAATGCCGGATGACCCGTACCCGAGCCCGTAGCGCGCGAAATCACCGCTGCCAGACGGGCTCAAGATCAGCAGCGATACCAACCCGCACCCGAGAGAACCCAGCCCGAACAGCCGAGCACCGGCGTAGGCTGTGAACGGCAGAAGGGTGAGGAGCAGGTAGCGAAACGCCGCGAACGCTGCCGCGTGTGACATGAACGGCTCGCTCAGCCGAAGCACACCGGCGGCGACCAGATGCGGCAGCGGCTGGTACGTGCGCCACAGCGGATAACCCAGCGACCATTCGGATACCCACGGGTCGAGCAGCGGCTCGCCGCGTGACAGACTTTGCCCCAGCCGCTCTGCGGCCACTAGGTGGAAAGTCGAGTCGTTCCAGGCAAGCCGCCCAACCCATAGCTCGGGCGCAAGAAAGAAGGCGTTGAACGACAGGGCGCAAGCCAGCAAGGCAATGCCCAACCAGCCGGTGCCAGGCCCGGCGGGTATTTCGCCCTCGCTTTGCGCGAAAACCTTACCTCCAATCCTGGCTCGAAGCCGCACTGTCGTCACAGCGACGTCAGGTCTGATCAGGACCGGCCCGAGTAACTGCCTCAGGTCATCCGCTCGCGGGCGTCGCCGTCGGCGTTGGCGTCACGGTGCTCACCACCGCCGGAGTTGTGCTGGGTGTCGGAGTCCCTGTCGGCGTGGCAGTCGGCAGCGCCACAAACGCCGCCGCGTGTGTATGACAGTTGGTGCATGGCTGCGAGATGTGCGCCGCACCGGTTCCGTCGCTACGGAAGTAGCGCGTCACCCGGTGACAGGTTTCGCAAATCCCGCTGCCGGGGGCACTGGCGTCGGCGAAACTGCCGTCCGCCAGCCCGTTGTCGTTGCTGAACTCCACAGTCCGCGCGCCACTGGGCGTCAGTACTCGCTCATTGATGAGGAACAAGTTGCCGGTCCCGTGCGGATCGTGGCAGATCGTGCATTCATCCTGAGCGCCTGCCCCCGGGTCATGATGCGTCCTCTGCTCGCGGTGACAATCGAGGCAGCGTGGCACCGACTCGTGCATCGGCCGGTACTCGCCAGGCAGCACCGCCGTATGGCACCGCTGGCACCCTTGCCGGAACGACCCATGGGCGCCCGCCGCTGTCAGCCTCACGGCCAGTTCGTTGTGGCAGTAGCCACACTCGCCAAACCGCGCTTCGCTCCCCAGAGCGTGAGCCGGCCCCGAGAACGATGGCACCTGGTCCGCCCCCGGCCGGCTCTGATGTCCGGGGCCGTAGACGCCCGGCAGCAACTCTTCGTGACAAGTGTCGCAGGGCAGCGTGTCGTGCAACGGCAGCAAGGTGGTCGCCAGATCGTTGTGGCAGAGGGCGCAGGAGCCGAACACGCTCGACTCGCCGGCGTTGTGCGAGGGCCCGGGGAAGGCCGGCACTTGCTCTTCGTCGGGT
>JACQVA010000019.1 GCA_016210005.1 Deltaproteobacteria bacterium
AGCGCACCCGCCAACATCGCAGAAGGGCAGGCAAGGGAAATGCCCAAGGCCTTCGCCAACCATCTTGGCATCGCACAGGGAAGCTTGGCCGAGCTTCTCGTGCTGGCGGTTCGGCTCGGCTATCTCACGGAAGACGAACTGACTGAAGCAAGCGCTCGAATAATCGAGATTCGTCGCCTGTTATTCGGGTTGATTCGAAAGCTGAGGGCCCAGCTACCGTCTACCGTCTACCGTCTACCGACTACCGACTACCGTCGCCACTGAATTAGGCGCGTCAGCGCTTAATTCAGTGGCATTGGCGTTAAGTGCCCCCCTGGAGACATCGCCGCGCTCCTAACCAGCCTGCTAACGTTCACCCGGGTATTTTGGGGTCGGCCGGGGCGGACCGACCGCCCGTGTTTTCTTCAGGGTGTACGGGGTGTACCTCACGTCGGCGAGGTCGAAGTGAGACGGATTGGGGAGGACCGAGCCTGTCGGGTCGAGGCTGTGGACGCACGATCTGCCCCAGGTTGCCGCGTCGGGCTCCTGCGCCTGGCCGCAATAGAAGCGCTCGACGTGGATGCCGCGGTTTCGTGCCAGCTTTTCCTGCTGGATGGCGTCGACCGGACCTTGATTGTAAGGTTCGTTGCCCACGATCAGGATGATGCCGGTGTGGCCTCTCTTCCACGCGAGTTCCGTCAGAGCCCGGTGGAGGGCTCTGCCGTGGTACTCGTTGCCGCCGCTAGTTTTGAGCCTGGATAGTTCACGCTCGAGGGCACGGAGGTCGGACGTGAACGGCACAATCTGCCGCACGAAACCGCCGGCCTCCGCTACTTCCAGGTTGCCGAACTCGTACACCGCGATCTCGCAGCTGGCTGCTTCCCGCCGGATGCCGTGCAGAAGGGACAGGATCTGCTCACAGGCCCCGGGCAGGTGGGTAGCCATGCTGCTGCTGGTGTCGATCAGGATGGCCACCTGGCAGCCGCGAGGGACTACGGTGCGGGTTTGGGTGAAGGTCACCGTTTCCTGGCTGACCTGGGTCCAGTCACGAACCTTGTAGGCGGGTCTACGGGACTCGCGCCCTGTGTGGACCTCGCCGGGCCATTCCGCCGCGGGCCCGCCGCCTCCGACCCCGCCGCCGAGCCTGGACGAAGGCCCTGGCGAGCCGCTGGTGGCCTGGTAGCCACCGGGCGTGAACTCCCGCGTCTGGAAGGTCCGTTCGGTATAATGGTTCACCGAGTGGGAGCGCGGTGGCGGTACTTCTTTCCTGGGAGCGGGCGCGCCCGGGAACCGGTTGCGGGGCGTTTCCAGAGGCCGGGGGTCGGAGAATCCCTTCTGTGGGACCGGGACTCTTTCGGGAACTCGAGAAGCGGTGCCCTTTTCCTTTCTAGGATAACCTGGCTCCGGCAGCTTCAGCCGGGGAGGATCCTGGGACGGCCGTGGACTCCCCGGCCTGGGGCCCGGCTTCGAAGCCGAGGACGGCACGGATTCCGGCGCTTTCGTCTTCGGGTCGGACGTGGGCACCGACTTCGGCGTGGGCTCCGACGGCCTGGACGGTGGGTCATACGGGGGTACCGACCTGGGCCGGGACGGCGGGTCGTAAGGGGGCACCGGCTTCGGCCGGGGCTCCGACGGCCTCGATGGCGGGTCGAAGGGGGGCACCGACCTGGGCTTGCGCTCCCACAACACAGTTCCCCTGGTTGGTGGGTCATACGGGGGCACCGATGTTCCCGCGCCCTGGTCCGGGCCGTCGGGAGCACCTGCCGCCGTTGCCGTTACGAGGAACAGGCTCAAAAGAATGAAGAGTGCGATGTCGATCAGGCGATATACAGTCAACGCAAAAGAACTCCCCTGGTTTTTCAGAATGATTTCTATAAAGAAATTATTCTAGGCGCAATTATATCATATGCATCAAGAGATCTTTTGGCCATGTGCAAGCCGCCACCCCCGCGGGTCCGCCGTCATGCGGATGGGCGCGCCGCCACGCGCGTTCCACCGTCCCAGCGGGCTGGCCCGAAGAGGCTCGAGGTCTCGGGTAACCGGTGGAGCGCCCCTCCGCACCCACCCAGCCGGTGCATGCATCAAGAAATCCGGTGCGACGCCCCGTCCATTCGCCAGGCTCAGTACCGGCATACCTGTCCAGGATTTTAAGGCCGACCTGCGAAGCCGCGAAAACATGAAGCAAGAAGCCATCCTATCCTCTTTGAAAGAAGCGGGGCTGACTCACTCTCTCGAGCAGCACGAGGAGCTGGAGGGCCCCCGCGGTCCGGTGCTGTCGATGCCGATCGCTCGGGAAACCGCGTTCGATGCCTGGAAAAGTCTGTTCTCGCGGCGAGAGGCGATGGAGGCCTGTCCCGTGGTGCTGGCCGACATCCCCATGATCGAGGAGAATTTCGACCTCAACGAGGCGTCCGAGCTCGACATGGCCCGGGCGGCTCGCCAGCTCGAGGGGGTCAACGTCGCTCCGTGGCTGACCGAGCGTTTGGAGGAGGCCGGCAGTGCCTATCTGTCGGCCGAGCCGCAGGCACCCGCCGGGCCCGTATCCGAGAGCGGCGGTTTTCACTTGCTGACAAGCAAAGAGCTGCGGCTGGCGCTGGTGCCCACCGTGCACGCATGGGAGATCCCGCTGCTGCTTGGTTTCGGAGGCTTCAACGACTGCCCGGAGCCTGTCGAGCACGCCGCGGTGCTGCGCCGATGGCAGGAGAGCCATGGAGCCCGATTGTTCGCCTTGAGCGGATCCGTGCTGGAGCTGGTGGTGGACCACCCCCCCTCCACCGGCGAGGCCGCTCTGGCGCTCGCCCGGGAGCAGTTCGCCTACTGCACCGACATCGTCACCCAGGGGACGCAGACGGTGGAACAGCTGGCGGCTGGCTTGTGGAACGCGCCGCGCTGGTTCTTCTGGTGGGATTAGCTGGGTTCGGTTCCGCCGCTTCGAGCTCCTCACGATCGGTGTGGGGGTGGCCAGCGGCCGGCGAGCTTTACCCGACGTGTATGCCTGGCCATGCATGACACTGGCATTCGCAATTTTGTGGTCACGTCGTGTCGGATTGCTTGCGCAGTGCGGGATTGCGGATTTGGGACGAGGGGTGGGGAGTCTCAAAAACGTCCCAGTGAAACTCGATCGTATGATGGAGCCGTTTAGCTCATTTCCGGGTCGACCTCAACCTCCGTCGGCCCGATGGCAGTCGGTCATGGGCCTTCCAACTTCCAGAGGCGCACTTCGAATGTCCGAGAATGAAGATCGCCATGTTAATCCAGTTTGGTCGGCCGGACGCTTCCGATCGGCAGCATGACTCTGTCTTCATGGAAGGCGGATGATGGCTACCCCACCCTCAGCGACGACGAAGAGCGTGGCTCCAGCAGCGTCCGTCCGCAGCGGACCCGTCATGAGGGTGCTGTTAGGCAACCGAATCGGGTATTCGAGGCGCTTGGCCACCAGATCGAGAGGCTGCACGTAAGAGCCGTTCCGATAGAACGCCTGGCTATTATGGCCCGGCCGAAAACACAAGGTATTCGGGTAGGCACCGGTTTGATAGATGCTCGCCTGCAGCGCAAAGTTCCGATCGTAGACGCGAATATAGTTTTCCTGCTTCACGAGCACCTGAGTACCGTCCTCGTTGACGGCCACATCAGCGATGGGCTCCCGAGTGACGAGACTGTTCAGGGTGTCCGTCGCCGTGGAGTAGTACACCAGGTCCGCGTCGCCATCCTGGTCGGCGCAGACCAGTATACTTCGATCACCTGACGCGCGAAGCGGCGAGGGATACCAGTGCGAGCCCAGCTCACTACGAATGCGCATCACCCCGGTGTTCAGATCGAGTTGACGAATATAACGGTCCGTCGCGAACAGGGCTCGGTTTTGGGCATCCACCGCAACCACCCGGGGGCGCGGCGTCTCCCAACCGTCCCCGGAAAGAACGTGCTCGGTCAGCCGCACAGGCGTCCGGTCCAGGTCAAATACCTGCAACACCTCGGCCGCGCTGGGAGCGACCAACAATCTTCGAGAGGTTCGGTCGAGATCCAGAGAAGTGGGCTGGCAGCCTACCGGCAGCGGCGGAAGCTGCACGCAGTCCGCGAGCCGCACGATATCCACTCGGTTTCGAGTCTGGTTGGCCACGTACAGCAACCCGCGGACCTCATCGACGACGAGGTCCGAAAGCTGGCCGTCGATGGGAACGATCGTGGCCGGATAACTGGATGCCGCATCGACGGCGAGATACATACTGAGAATGACCGTGTGCTGGCCATCGCTTACCGCGATCCGGCTCTCGAGATACGTCCCCGCCTGAGCTGGCGTCGAATTGAGCTGCAGTCGCGCAGTGGCCGGGTCGAAGGTGGCCCCGGGCGGAAGGGCGAGCGCGGAGTACGTCAACGGGTCGTGATCCGGATCGTAGGCCTGAACGGTCACACCGACGCTTTGCCCCGCCGGAACACGGCCTAAGGGGACAGGTTCCACAATCGGCGCCCGATTGTACTTCACGGGTATGACCATCAACCCGGTCGCGGCGATACCGAACACTCGCAGTCCTCGGTCGTCGGTTTCGATATCCGAGGTGATTTCGGCTGGAATCGCCCACCTGTCGATCTCCAGAATTCGACCTATGTCGAGCACGCTGAGCTCCGCCTTGTTTCTGACGACTCCATAGGCGCGATCCTCGGAAGCAAAGACAACGCGCTCGCTGGGGATCGCACCTCGCACGATGGAGTTTTGATCCACCACGACGCCGGTGAGCGCGCTGCGAGTCCCGCCCGGACTGGTGGCTGACGATCGATGGAAGAGGTTCAGATTCTTGTCTTTCGTGAAGGCATCAGTGCCGGCATCGTAGGTGTAAAACTCCCCACTCGAGGTGTTGCCCTCGGCGAAGAACAGTTTCTTCCCCAGCCTGTCTCTTGAAGGGAATGTCGGGTAGCTGGTCTTACCGCCCTCGATGTCGGCGCGGCGCCGAATCGATAGCGTGGCAAGATCCAGCTCCCACAGGTCCGTCCAACCAGACCCTTCGTAGACACACGAGAAGAACGCTTTACCATTGGCGGCCGAGATGATGCGGTCGGGACGATTCGTCGCCGTGACGGTGACAGGTGAAGGAACAGGCAATTGCGTCACCGTCGGCGGAGTGGCCGTCAGATCGACCACCCCCAGTTGGCTGGTTCCCGATTGGCATACGAGCAGCCAGCGCGAATCCAGAGTCATGTCCAGGCCCACCGGGAGAGAACCGACCGGAATGGGAGCCAGCAGCCTGGTCTGAGCCATATCGTACACTTCGATTCGACCGTACGTGTAGTTGCTGGCATAGACCCTGTGGCGCTGAGGATCATAGACAAGATCCTTGAGAACCCCGGTCACCGGGAGGATCGCGGCCGTCTCGGGGCGGTCTTCTATCCAGACTTCGGCCGGGGGTGAGAAGGCTCCAGGGCCGGCCTGATTGTAGGCCCGAACCCGATAACGATAACGGGAGTCCATCACTACGTTCTGCGTATCGATGAACTGGACGACACCCGCGGTCACCTTCTTGCGAAGAACGTCCGGACCGCCGTCCACGGATCTCCAGATCTCGAAGCCGGTCTCGTTGGTCGAGGTGTCGGTCCAGGCCAGGCTGACGGACAGGGTGCCCCCTCCCCGCGAGGCCGTCAGAGCGGCGGGGGCTGCGGGCAAAGGAATCGATAGAGCCACCGCTGAGGACTCCCCCGAGAAACTCGAAGACCCGCCCGCGTTCGTGGCTCGGACCTCGTAGGCATAGCTCTGTCCCGCGCTGAGAGCCGTGTCGGAGTACTTCGTCGTCCCCGCCGCCACGCGCTTGTACAGAGAATACTTCCCCGTCCCGGCCCTACGGTGGATCTCGAAGTTGCGCTCATCGGCCGACTTGTCTTTCCAGGTAAGATCGATCCGGACATCCGCAGGGCTGCTGGCCGCCTGCAACGGCCCGGGAGCCGCCGGCGGAGCAACCGCAGGCGTCGTCACGAGGATCGGCCCGACCTCCCCAGACGTGCCTATCGAGTTGTAGGAACGTATCTTGTACTGGTAGGTCCTCACCGCCAGAGGCGCCGCGTCCAGCATCGAAGTAATGTTCTTGCCGGGCCGGGCAATGCGCTTGAACACCCCCGAATCGCCTTCGCTGCGAAAGACTTCGAACCCAGCTTCGTCAGCCGACAGATCGCTCCAGGTCAAACGGACCGACGCGTCCGGCAAGGCCTCGCCTCGGAAGGCCCCCGGCGGGTTCGGGGCACCGGCCGCGGCCACCACTTCCCGAAGAGCCAGCTCCGGCTCCGCGGCAGTGATGTCAGGCATCGATTGGAGTCGAGCTACGATGTGTTCAGCTTCTGAGCTCGGCACGCTCACCCGGAACGACGAATCACCGTCCTGGACCAGCCGAATTTCCTGCCCCAGCTCTTCCGACAACGTCAGGATAGGCTCCCCGGACTCAAGCCCGCCGATCTCCTCTCGAAGCCGCGACTGAAACTCCGAGGAGTCCCCGATATCCAAACGTAGTACTCGTGTAGGGTCGTCCGGGGACGGCTCCGTACGGGAAACGGAAGACGGGCTGCCACATCCCCCGAGGACCCAAAGCAGCACCAGGACATATCCCGCATGAAGACGGGACTTCAACACGGTGATCACCGCCTCGTCGATTCCAGGCGGCAATTCGGGAGGACCATGCGACTCCTGGGCCTCCCCCGATGCTCACCCGCCCCGACAGAGGTCTTAGGGCCCGTATGCGCGGGTTCCTCCCGGGTTCCCGGATAAGCTGCTCCGTCCGGCTGGTCGACAGCTCACGGATCCGTTCCTGCCGTGAGCCTCCCTCAACGTTCCGCGACGATGCAGATGCCGTGCCGCTCGTTGCCGGAATCCGGCGGGACCTGGCCCACCCTCGCCCGCCCGACACGCTATCACTGGAGCAAGAAGCGGCTTTGGGCCAAATCTTTGTGGGCGACGTGTCCGAGGCTCCCGACTTCGATTCGATGGCCCGGAACTCCCGAACCCGATAGCTGCGGTCCATAGTCGGACGGGTCCAGCGTGTGTCTTGTCTACTTACCGAACATTTTGGGATCCACTTCGCGCTCCAGCACCGGTCAATCAGCTGCGCCCAAGGGATCGGCGGTGGTCTGGAACGGCCGTCCTGCCTCCTCCGGTTGGCGAGTGCGAGCACAAGGAAACGTGGAGGCCGCAATCGGCCAAGTTATGTGACCATGGCTGCGGAACCCTTATGGAGTGCGGGTTTGGCGCCATTGCCCCTGCGCAATTCGGAACGCTCACAACCACGGGCCTTTCCGCTCCTCGGGGCCCGAACTCGTGGTAGAGACGTCACATAATCCCCGGACCAGTGTCATGCGCCCAGCGCACCGTCCTACTGCAAGTGCAGACGGCTTGAGGTTCCTTCAACTTCGGCGAGGACCCGCCAGACCCTTTATGTGATGGTCCGGCCGGTGCCAGAACCCGTCAAGAGTCGCTGCGCTTCTGCTCTTGACAGAACCTGACACCGGCCGGGAACAGCCACCAGAGGGTCTGGGAGAGGTGAGGTCACATAACACGGACGTCACATAAGCCAAGAAATCCACGGCGTGCAGATAGCGTAGTTCGCCGCCTTTGCGGGTCCGGTAGCCGACCACACCGGTGGACTCGACATAGTGAAGCCGGTCGAGCGCCACCGGCGGGCGGGTCAGATACCGAAGCAGGGTTCGGAGGCGGTCTCTGTCGCAGGGCTCGACGCGGGTGTCGACGTGGACGTTGAAGCCGCTGCGCTCTATCGGCCACGAGAGCATAGTTTCGGCCGCGTCGGGGCTGATCAGGTTGAGACGCGTGAAGGAGGCGAGGATAGAGTCACGCAGGAGACCGGTGAGCTGAGCTGCATCCCAGTCCAGTATCCCGTAGAAGTCACCTTCCGGCATGAAAACGCCATCCGTGATGAGTATGTGGAGGTGGGGATGGAAGACGAGAGAATCCCCGAAGGTTTGCCCGGCCACAACGGCGCCGGGACGCGCTTGTTCTCGCGAGTTCCGGCGGCTGCGGTGGCAACCCACCTGCCGCCGGAGGTAGCGGAACAGAACGCCCATGGCCAGGCGGGTTACCCTTCGCAGGAGTCGGGGAGTCTCCCGAATTCGGTGGCGGATGCCCATAAGGCGAGGCAGGGTGATGACGACATGGCGATAGGGCACGTTCGGGAGGACATCGCCCAGGCCGGCAGCGAGGTCCTCCGCGCGGCGGGTCATGCAGGAGGGACAAATTCGGGTCTTGCACGAGAACGGTATGGCCAAACTGATTTTGCATTCCGGGCACTTGAATAGGGTGAGGCCCTGGCTCGGGTCACCGCACAGGAGGAACTGGTTGAGCACGCGCTCCACGTGAGCGGCCAGGGGACCGTGGGTTGACCGATGCCGTTCCTCGTAGTGGTCGAGGAAGCTCTGCAAG
>JACQVA010000020.1 GCA_016210005.1 Deltaproteobacteria bacterium
CCGAGGTCGAGGAGCGCGCGAGCCCACCGGGGCGAGACCCTGAGCCGCGTCGCCAGGTCGCGCCGGCAGGGAACGGCTCGTCCGGGTCGAACCTCGGAGGCGTCGTGCCCGGGCTCGCCTTCAACGACGATACGTTGGGGGTCGACCACGGCGTCCTGCGTGGTCGACCGTTCGACACGAAAGCGCTGGTGGATACCAGCGAACGTGGCTCGTCCCGGTATGGATCGCCGATCTCACCGCGGCCGAGATGCGGGCGCGGATGGCTCGTCCGCAGAGGTACCGCTTGCTGCAAGGGTATCCGATCGCGCCGCTTCCCGACCCCATCCCCGGGGGGCGGTGACAGCTGAAACCATCGAGCAGACCTTGGTGCCCAACCTCGGCCGTGGCTTGGTCGTTGGCGTTCTCCCCCATCCGTTCTGCAATCCGTCCGTGAAGGGGTGCGGTTTCTGCACGTCCCCGCACGAGGGCTACTCCGAGCCCAAGGCGATGGCGGTGACGGCCGCCGTCACGGAGGAGATCGAGAAGTTCTTCGCGGACCATGCCGATCTCTCGGGACACCGCGTCGAAGCCCTGTACTTCGGTGGCGGCACGGCCAACGTCACCCCCGTTGCGGCTTTTCGGCCCCTCTGCCACGCCCTCGCCGGGAGTCTCGACCTGTCCGGTGCCGAAGTCACCCTCGAGGGAGTTCCCGCGTACTTCCTCGACGGGGGCGAGGAGCGACTGGACGTCTTGCGCGAGCAGCTCGTGCCGCAGTGCTTCCGCGTGAGCATGGGGATCGAGACGTTTGACAAGAAGCAGATCCGGCGCATGGACTAGCGTCCGCTGGCGGTGGGGTATGCTTCGCATATCTGATCAGCCAGATTCTGTTCGAGCTTCTTCCATGTCCTCCAAACCCCGCGATCCCGTTCGCCCCGAGCCCGCATGGGATGTCGCGCTCCTCTTTCCGGAGCAGGGCGCGTGGAGCGAAGAGGAGTATCTTGCGCTCAAGGGGAATCGCCTGGTCGAGTTCTCCCACGGGAACGTGGAGGTCCTGTCGATGCCGACCGATTCCCATCAGGCGAGGGTGGCCGCGTTCTTCGCCGCGCTGACCGCGCTCGTCTCCGCGCAGGCCCTCGGGACGGTCCGCTTCGCGCCCCTCAACCTCCGCCTCTGGCCCGGCAAGTTCCGGCAGCCGGACGTCCTCTATCTCGCTGCGAAGCACGACGCGAAGCGGAAAGAGGAGTTCTGGGAGGGAGCCGACATCGTCATGGAGGTCGTGAGCCCGGACGATCGCCGCCGCGATCTCGTCACGAAGCGGCGCGAATACGCGCAGGCGGGGATCCCGGAGTACTGGGTCGTGGACCCGACCGAGGGGGCGATCGAGGTTCTGGCGCTCGAGGGGGATTCCTACGTCCTGCACGGACGCTTCGGGCGGGGGCAAGTCGCGACTTCGAGAGTCCTGGCGGGGTTCTCGGTCGAGGTCGCGGGGATCCTCGATGCTCGCTAGCCGAGAATCGATCTCGAACGCCCGAGACGCAGCGATCGACGGCGAGGGTGCCGTGTTATGTGGAGTCCGGGATTATGTAGTGCAAGTGGCTACCGCAACCGTCATCGGCGCTCTGGACGGACTTCTATCCTCGGAGGACTTCACATAAGTCGGGTCGCGGCCGACCGACTCGAGCCACGAGATCAGCGAGGGCTTCGGATACCGCGTCGACATCGAAGACGGCAGGAAGTTGGGGGTTGTGCCTTCGAGGGCGGCCTGCTTCATGCGCATGTCGATCTCCACATAGGTGTGCGTGGTCGAGAGGTCGGCATGGCCGAGCCACGCGGAGATGACCGATATGTCGACGCTGGCCCTGAGGAGCTCCATGGCAGTCGTGTGGCGGATGGTGTGCGGGGAGATCCGGTTCGCCCGCGCATTCGAAGGCGTGATCCCGGACACCTTGACCCATTTCTGCAGAATGTAGGTGATCCCCCATCGGGACAGCCGCCGGCCACGCGCGTTCGGGAACAGGGGCGAGTCTGGTGTCGGCGAATCCCCACGGAGACCGAGCCACGCTTGCAGAAGCTCGCAGGTCCGATCCCAGAGGGGACAGTCGCGGATCTTGCTGCCCTTGCCATGCAACCTGACCCTCGGCGAGGACCCGAGGATGACGTCGGACACATCGAGATCGACAACCTCCTGGACGCGAGCGCCCGTGTTGACCAGGAGAGCAAGGAGGGCCAGGTCGCGTGCCCCCTGCGGCGTCGATGCGTCGATGGCCCCGAGGAGTGCCTGCAGGTCGCCAGGCTCCAGGTACTCAGGCGGGCGATGCTCGACTCGCTTGTTGCCGATCTCGCGAATCTGACGGCATCGATCAAGGTGTTCCGGGGCGACCGATGCGATGTACCGGAAGAGGGTCTTGATCGCGACGAGCCTCTGGTTGCGCGTTCTTGGGGAACAGTCTCTCTCGCCCTCCAACCACCCGAGGAAGTCCCGGACTCTCTGTGCATCGACATCTTCGACCTCGATGCGATCCGAGGAGCGCCCGACAGCGGAGGAGATGTAGACCAGCAGCAGGCGAACCGCGTCCCGATACGACAGGACGGTGTTGCGGCTCAAGCCGCGTTCCCCCATGAGGTAGTGCTGGAAGAATGCCTGGATCAACGCGGAGAGCGTGCGAACGGGGCTCATCGATCGCGGCTCCCTTCCCCCGCAGGAATCGGAAGCGGACACCTGTGCTGGAAGCGTTTGGCGGCTTCACGTAGGGTCTCTTCGTTCGGCCGGAGATAGACCAGCGTGCTGCTGACGTCGACGTGCCCGAGGTAGGTGGAGAGCGCCGCGAGACGTTCGTTGACGTCGATCCCGCGACCATACCAGTCCAGGAGTCGGCGAACGGCGAAGGTGTGACGCAGATCGTGAATCCTGGGGAGACCACCACCCGGGGTGCTGATGCGTGCCCTCTCGATCAGCTCTCGATACGTGCCATGGACCGTCCGGTGGGCGAGGCGCGTCTTGCACAGCGTCGAGAAGAAGGGGGCGGATCCCAAATCGGTTCCGTGAGCGGCCAGCCGGCGTCCCATGTAGGTACGGAGAGCTTCGACGGTTGTCGGGTGCAGGGGAACGATTCGCGACTTCCCGAACTTCCCCCTTCGGATGCGCAGCGATGCGCCTTCGAAGTCGATGTCCCCGATGTCCATCGCCAGGGCTTCGCCGATTCGGATTCCCGTAGTCACCAGGAGCGCGAAGAGCGTGAAGAAGGTCTCGGGCCGGAGAGAGTCAGAAGGACCGAGATCGCGCGCCGCTCCGAGGAGACGGTCGATTTCCTCCGGGGAGAAGATGTGCGGTCGAACGACCGTCCGCCGCGGAAAGCGCGGCCTTTCGGGCAGTGGGGGAAGGGCCACGCCGTGCCTCGCGGCGTAGCGCAGCGCCTGCCACACGACACAGACCAAGCCAGTCTTGCTACTCGGTGCGAGACGGGCCATGGACGCCAGGTACTCCCCGAGCACTTCGCGATCGATTTCGGATGGATCGGAGACGCTTCTCGCCAGGAATCGATCGAACCGATGCAGACGGGCTGCCTGGCTTGCGAAGTCGCCACTCCCCGCACATCTCCAGGCGACGAATTGCTCGAACGCGTCCGCCAGGCAACTGGAGAATCCGTTGGACCTCATCGGAGCAGCTCCGGCCAGGCGATCGCGACTTCGCGCAGAGACGGCTGATCCACCTTCGCGTAGATGCATGCCGAGGCGATGTGCCGGTGCCCAAGATGGTCGGCCACCTCCTTCAGCGACCTTCCCGATCTCAGCAGGCGAGTCGCGAAAGCGTGCCGAAAGATGTGCGGTCCGAAGCGACCGGGATCGATTCGGGCTCGCTCGAACCGACTCTGAACGAGACTCCCGACCGCCGAGGGTCCCAGCGGGAGATACGGCCGCCTCAGACGAGTGAAAACTCGATCGTGGTCGACGGCCGGACGAACCTCGCGGATGTAGCGAGCCAGGGCGCGCGCGACCGCCCCGAGGAGAACCTGGGTCACCGTCTTGCCACCCTTGTGGCCTCGGAAGCGAATCTGAGCATCGCGCCACGCGATGTCCCCGAGCCGGAGGCTAGTGATCTGGCCTCGCCGGATTCCGTAGGTCGCCAGGACCAACAGGACGGCACGGTCACGAATCCCACTGGCGCTGGTGTCGTCAACCGAATCGAGAAGCTGCCGGATGTCCTCGTCCGCGATTCCTCGAACCGTCTCTGCCAGGCGATAGGTCCTGACCGTCGGGATGGCTTCGACCAGGCGATGCTGGGTCAGACCTTGATCGGCCGTGAACTCGAGGAACGCTCGAACGGACGATCGCAGGCACCGAAGGGAAGCGTGACCCAGTTCCTGCCCGTACTCTGCAAAGAAACGCTCGATTCTCTCGGGCGTAAGGAGACCGAGATACTCCTCCGGGGCGCGCCGCTTCGTGATCCAGAGGAGAAAGTCCCTCGCCGCACGGACGCGGGCCCGGACCGACTCGGGCTGCATCGCCCTCATGGTCCGAAGCCAATCGAAGAACGAGCCGAGGATCGATCGCAGGCGCGGGGGAGCGAGATCGATGGGGCGGTGGGCATCTTCCCAGGCCCGCTCCTCTGACCAGGGAAGGGGCGGCGAACGTCTTGGCATCGGGGCTCTCCAGGGGAAATTGGTGGCATGACTCCCCCTATCTCACCGCCGGATTATGTGGAGCGCAACGCCCGGCGGTCCGGAGAAAACCTCTACGCCGCATGGACCTACGACTCGACTCGAGCCGGAATGCCGCATAATCCCGGACTCCACATAACACGGCTTATGGGGAGCTCCCCATAAGCCGTGATATCGGAGCTGGTTTCTGCGGGGCGGGGACCAGAGCGGCCCAACTCAGGCCCTCTGCGGCGAGGCTAGATCCCGGTGGCCCTCGGGTGGTCGCGCCAGTCCCGCTTCACCTCGACCCGGGTCATGAGATGGACGGGGGCCTCGAGGATGCACTGGAGCTCCTCGCGGGCACGGCTGCCGATCTCCTTGATCTTCCGGCCGCCGGCGCCGATCAGGATGCCCTTCCGGCTGTCGCGATCGACGTAGAGGACGGCGCGGATCGTGAAGGAGCCGTCCTCCTTCTTCGAGAGTTCCTCGATGTCGACGCCGATCGAGTGGGGGATCTCCTCCTCGGTCGCTTCCATCGCCTTCTCTCGGATGATCTCGGCGGCGTAGAAACTCTGGGGCACGTTCGAGATCTCTTCCGGCGGATAGAGGAAGGGTCCCTCGGGCAGGAGGTCGAGGACGTCGCGGGTGAGGACGTCGATCCCCTCGCCGCCGGTCGCGGAGACGGGATAGGCGCGCTTGAAGGGGTAGGCCCGGGAGAGGTCCTCGACGG
>JACQVA010000021.1 GCA_016210005.1 Deltaproteobacteria bacterium
GCCCTGGAGCTACCGCGACCCGCTCGCCGCACTGAACACCGGTCCCGATCCACCGCGCTGACCGGTGGCGGCGCAGCCGGTTCCCACCCCGCTGATCCGTCGCTCCGTCTCGGTGGCCCGGTCGCAACCGATCGCCCCGGGAAAATCGAGCTATGCATGCTCACCGGAAGGACACCACCGAACCGGCGCTGGCGCTCCACGCGCAGCCGATCCAGACGCACCGCCACTGTCTGTGGCTCACAGGAGTCTGGCGCCTCGAAGAACGACCGCTGTTGATCGACACGCACGCCGCATATGCGCGCGGCCAGTGCTCGTGCCTCGCGCTGGCCGCGCGCATCGAGTTCGCCGAGTTGGGCGACGGTTTCCTGTACCACTTTGCCGTTGCGGCGCACCGAGCGTACCAGACGAAAGTAGCGGTAGGTCTTCCCGCCTTTGCGCACTACCGACGGTCGAATGTACACACCGCACCACCTCCACCACGCGCCGGTTGTACGCGCTGCAGCGCGACCGCCGCAAGTGCGAAAAGTTGGCACTACACGCGCTTTTCCGACGACGCCCGATCTGCCCCCAGCAACCTCGCGGGGTTTTCCCGGCTGGACCCGGGTGAAAAATATTTTCGGCCGTCAAACTGCGGAAGTTGGGCTAGCAGCTTCCAAATGGAAGCGTTGGGTTTCAATCGGCGTGTCCAGAGTTCACTCATTTGTCGTGCGTGCGCTATTGACGGAGGCCTTATGATTTTCGGGTCTTCTCCAGACTACTCACGCCGCGCCTAACCCGCGGGCGGCGCAGAATGAAATCCACCATCTACGCACGAGCGCTCGGCGCCGCCCCACGGGCTCATGCGCCTGTTCGGCAGCACCTGCCAGGGGTGGCCCGATTGGTGAAGTTCCTAGGCGAGCCAATCCCCAATTCCGTCCCATGCGCTATTGAGCTCGTCTGCTCGACGGTTGTCACCAACTAGGCGGCAAATCGTTTCCCACTTGACCCGCATCAGGGTGATTCCCCCGCGCGCGTTGAGGGCCCTCCCAATTGCGCGGGCTCGTTCGTGCCTTCCCCACTTGTCATACCGGCCGCCGGGCTTTCCCAGGAATGGCTCCCGCGTGGCGATCTTGTGCAGCTCGGAGCAAAGATCGTCGGTGTCAATCCCCACGCAGGGATCAGCACTGTCTGTTTCGGGTGGTGCCCAAACACCGCGCTGGATCGCCAACTGACGCCTACGCATTACTTCGACGATGAGAATCGCACCCTCCAGCGATTGTCCGCACTTAGAGCAAGATGCGCCCACAATATTCTCTGCATGGCCGTAGTTAAGCGCACTACAATTTGGGCATCGAATTTCCAGAGCCCCAGCGGAATCTGGGTCCGCCTTACCCCGGGCCCGACCGGCTTGATCGGAGGGGTTGAGGCTGAGCATCGAAGCGGCCTTAGCCTTTCTCCCAAATAACCTGGTCCACAATCCCCCTTGCTTAACAGTCTGAAAGCCGCATTTCGGACAGACGCTGGTCCAGATCTTGGGGCCAAGATTCCCAACGGGAAAGAACTCGCCACAGCAAGGACACTGCGTGCCTTCCATGAACTTCCCTCCTCGCTGCCGAACGGCGCCCGTCAGCCGCGCGCGGTTTTATCGCGCGTCGGCTGCACGGGCTTTGTTCGGCATTCCTCGCTAGGCCGGCGAACTCGGCCACCTCGTCCCCACATCCCCTCACCACCTATCGAAACTGCCTCACGATTTCTTGAACGTGCTTATTAACCAAGTCCTGAAGAGATATATGAAACACTTCGTGCCCAATGACTAGTCCAAGAAACAGAATGCCGGGCACAAGAAGACCACGACGGAAAAGCTTCGCCTCCTTTTGAACGAACGGAGAAACCCTTAGGCGGCCACGGCGAACGAAGCCGACAATTGTCCCAACAATCATCCCTGGGAAGACCCCCATGAGGGCGCCCTCCACGGTTGCACCAAGTTGCACCTGTAGTGCTACTGGTAGAGATTCCAAACGGTTGCACCGAGTTGCACCAGTAACCCTACTGGTGGAGATTCCCAGGGTGGTCTTACTGGTAAAACTTTCCAAGCAGGTATGCGCGCGGAGAGAAGGACCGCGGCACCTGTGACGAAAGCCAGGAATTCGCCCCGTTTCCCCTTTTCCAAAAGCCACAAAACTGCAATAGCACCTAACCAGTAGGCGATTCCGTATTCTTTGCTATGCAGGAAGTTCACTGCCAGGTTGCCGAGACAGATTACTATACCAACGCGAGCGGCAGTCGTGCCTCCCAGTAGAGTGTGCGCCCAAACTGGTTGGAGAAGCACCCTAACGTCGAACGATGACTTAGCAAGAGTGTCAACAAGTGGCTTCCATGGCTCCGGCTTTGTCTCGTTTGTCTCATCGGAATGCCGGAGCCTTCGTGCCCTATCGCCTGGCCGCACCTTTCCCTCTTGGATAGCCGTCGTTAATGAACTTATGGAGGTGAACACATGAACCTCCGCGCCTTCGCTCGATTGGACCTGCCATGTGCCGTTCAGCGAGTCCGCAGCGTTTGTGACAGGTGTAAAAGGTTCCGTCTCGCTAGTCATCGCGGTTCGTTCGCCCGTTCTAGTGATGGAGGCGGCCAGCTGCCGAGCGGCCCGGTAGGGAATCGTCCGGATGGGAGGGAGTGCATGGAGGCCCGCAGCCAAGCGACGGCGTACGGCAAACAGGAGAGATGTGGCTGCCTTCCAGTTGCTATTGGTTCGTCGGTGCACACGGTTGGCAAGCGCGAGCGCAGTAACGCCCAGTGCCCCTGCTACCAACGCAACAACGAACCCCCTAACTAAATTTGAATCAGGTGTGGTGAGTCCGACGACACACAGTGTGCTAGCCAAGATGATCAGGATATAGCCCGCCAGGTTTATGACGGCTGCGATGCGTTCCTTCGCTCCGGGTCTCATAGCGCCCTCGCGCGTGGTCCCCGAATAGACAATTCGGTCCTCCTTCGCAGGCGCCAGTTCCTTCTTGCGAGCCGCTAGTTCTTTCTCGCGACGCTGGTCTGCTGTGGAAAGAATCGCGCCACAGGTCGGACACAGTCGCCTATGGAGGTCATCGATTTCAATGTCGCATGTTGCGCAATACAGGTGTGGAGCATCGCTGCTTGTCGCCTTCCACCGGGCGCGCGGACGGATGCGTCGATCTTCGGAACTGTCGCCCTCTTCATTGCCATCGCTGTCGGGCCGTCTCTCGTTACTGGCCATAATCAAGTCGCCGAACTATCTTCTGACGTACTTCGGCCGGGCCGGTCCGGTGCGTGTTTAGTTGACGGGATTCCTGTCAGTTAAACACGCATCACCGTTACCACGGCCATTGTGACTCTTCCCCTTTTCATCCCGTCGGTTACGGCCCTGCGGGCCCCTATCACATCCCGTGCGATCCTTGCAAGCTTTTCGCGGCCTATCACCACCCGCCGAATCGGGAGGCTTGCAGCCTATCACGCAGAGCCGGCTGGCCATGCCCGCCGTCCTCTACAGCCGATCGGCGGGGCTCAGTACCCCGTGGCCGCCGCGGTTGAGCACGTGCGTGTAAATCATGGTCGTCCGGACATCGGCGTGGCCGAGCAGTTCCTGCACGGTGCGGATGTCGTAGCCGTCCCGGAGCAGGTCCGTGGCGAACGAATGCCGGAACGTGTGGCAGCCAACGTGCTTGCCGATGCGCGCCCGCCGCACCGCCTCCCGCACTGCCCGCTGCAACACCGACTCGTGCAAATGAAACCGTGCCCGTATCCCCGTGCGCGGATGCTGACAGAGCTCGGAGGCCGGGAACACCCACTGCCAGGCCCACTCGGTCGGCGCGTTCGGGTATTTCCGCGCTAACGCATCCGGGAGATGCACGGCCGCCACCCCCTGGCGCACCCATTCCGCGTGGCCCGCTTGCAGCGCCGCCAGGTGCGCACGCAACGGTTCCCGTGCCGCCGCGGGTAACATGGTGTGGCGGTCCTTGCCTCCCTTGCCTTCGCGGACGGTGATCTCATTGCGGCCGAAATCGACGTCTTTCACCCGCAGGCTCAAACACTCCTGCAGGCGCAACCCCGCCCCGTAGAGGAGCATGACCATCAACCACTCACGGCCGCGCAGTTCGCCCAGGATGCCCTTGACCTCCTCCCGCGTGAGCACGACCGGCAGCCGCGGGGTCCGCTTGGCGCGCACCAGGTCGTCGAGCCAACCGAAGCCCTGCCCCAATACCTCACGATACAGAAACAGCAGCGCGGCCAGCGCCTGATTCTGGGTGGAGGCGCTCACGTGCGCAGCGGTCGCCAACGACGACAGGAACGCCGACACTTCCGCCGCCCCCATCTCCGCCGGATGCCGCTTGCCGTGAAACAGGATGAAGCGTTTGATCCAGTGTACGTAGGCCTCTTCCGTCCGGTAGCTGTAGTGCCGGGTGCGGATGTCTTCGCGGACTTTGTCGTGGAGTCTGGGTTTGGGCGCGGCTGAAGGTCTGCCAGCGGCGGGAGCGGCGCTCCCGCCCTCAAGGGACGGGCGGATGGCGCGTGGCGTTGTTGTTGCGGGACGCAGCGGCGCTCCATCCCGGGGGTTCTCTGCGCCGTGCGCTCGCGAGGCGAGCGGCGCGCAGCGAGGGAGTCGGAGGGGCGGCCGGCGGACCGCAGGCAAGGATGCCTGCGCCACCTGCGAGCGGCCCGCGCTCCCTGGAGGTGGGATTGCAGGCAAGATGCCTGCGATACCGGTAGAGCGGCTTGGGCTACCGGCGGGGCCGCCGGTGCCACCGAGGGGCTGAGGGGCTTGCGGGAAAGATGCGGGGTCAGGTTGGTGCCCGCGCTCGCGCTGGCTCGCGATTGAACCCCTCACCCCGACCGCGTCTGGCGGGACGGCGGCTGCCCGCCGTTGCAGCGGACGGGCCGGTGATCGTGGTCGGCAGGGTAGTAACCTGGTATCGGTCGAAGGTATGCCGGAGAAGATGCCCCCGTGGCTCTGAGCGCGGCTCAGAGCCGTTCGATCAGCGTCGCGTTGGCCAAGCCGCCGCCTTCACACATGGTCTGCAAGCCGTAGCGGCCGGCGCGCCGTTCCAGCTCGTGCAGCAAGCTGGTCATCAGCTTCGCGCCGGTGCAACCGAGCGGATGACCGAGGGCGATCGCACCGCCGTTGACGTTGAGCTTGTCCAGATCGGCGCCGAGCTCCTTGGCCCATGCCAGCGGCACCGAGGCGAAGGCCTCGTTGACCTCGTAGAGGTCGATGTCACCGATCCGCAGCCCGGCCTTGGCGAGCAGCTTGCTGGTGGCGGGAATCGGCGCCCCCAGCATCATCACCGGATCATCGGCAGCCAGCGTCATGGCATGAATGCGCGCCCGTGCCTTGGCGCCCAGGCGCTTGAGGCCCTGCTCATTGGCAACCAGCACCGCCGCTGCGCCGTCGGAGATCTGGCTCGAGGTGCCGGCGGTGAGCAGGCCGATTTCGCTCAGCGGCTTGAGCGCGGCCATGGCTTCGGGGCTGGCGTCGTAGCGGATGCCCTCGTCCTGTTCGAAAGTTTCCACCGTGCCATCATCACTGCTGACCGTGACCGGCACGATCTCGCGGGCGAAGCGGCCCTCCCGGGTGGCGCGCGCGGCCTTCCGGTGGCTGCTCAGTCCGAAGGCGTCGAGTTGCTCGCGGGTCAGGCCCCAGCGCTGGGCCATCATCTCGGCCCCGGCGAACTGGTTGAACTTCACCCCGGGGTAACGCCGCTTCATGCCGGCGCCGTAGGGTACGCCGTAGCCGGCTTTGTGCCCGGCAACGGCGTTGCCGCCGATGGGCACCAGGCTCATCACCTCGACGCCCCCGGCGATCACGACATCGTGCACGCCTGACATCACCGCCTGTGCGGCGAAGTGCAGCGCTTGCTGTGACGAGCCGCACTGGCGATCGACGGTGGTAGCGGGAAGGGTTTCCGGCAACCCGGCCGAGAGCACGACGTTGCGGGCGATGTTGGCGGCCTGCGCCCCGACCTGGTCGACGCAGCCGAAGATGACGTCCTCGACCAAGTTCGGATCAGTGCCGGTGCGGGCGATCAGCTCGTTGAGCAGATGCGCGCCGAGGTCGATCGGGTGCCAATCCTTGAGCTTACCGTGGCGCCGGCCCACGGCCGTGCGCAGCGCGCCGATGATGTATGCTTCTGCCATGGTCCACCTCCTTGGCGGCGCCGGCGTACTGCCGTGCTCAAACGGCTTGGGCCGGCAGCCGCACCGTGGCGGTGCCGGTGACCCAGCGGTCGCCGTCGCTGCCTTCCAGCACCAGGTCGCACTCGACGAAGTTGCCGTGATCGCTGGCGTGTTTCTCGGTGATCACGCCGCGCAGAGTCAGGGCGCGGTTCGGGTGCACCAGGCCGCGAAAGGTGCAGCTCAAGCGCGCCAACCAGGCCTCCGGGCACCAGTCGGTGATCATGCGGCTGAACAGCGCCATGCTCATGTTGCCGGGTGCGATCTGCCCCGGCAGGCCTTCGGCCTTGGCTTCTTCGTCACTCATGAAGCGGGCGCCGGGCATGTTGGCTGCCTCGGCGTAGCGTTTCACCTCTTGGGCGGAGAGGGTCAGGCTCAAAACCGGAAGTTCGTCGCCGACCTCCACGCTGTCGAACGTTACGCGCTTGCTCATCGCACCATCATCTTCTGGTCGATGGTGGCCACCAACTCGCCGCGCTGGTTGGTAACCAAGGTTCTCAAGATAATGAAGACCATGCTGCCGCTGCGGCCGGTCTTCTCGTAGATGTCGTGAACGGTGCTGGTGCTGGTCAGCACGTCGCCGGCACGTACCGGCGCGCCGAACTCGATGTCCTTGCCGGCGTCGAAGCCGCTGCGGCCGAAGTTGGGCATATTGCGCGGCCAGAAATGCTGGCCGCGCAGCGACACCACGAACGTCGGCGAGGCAATCAGCTCGGCGTCATCGGCGGTGGTGTAGCGCGGGTTGGTCTCGCCCGCCGCGGCGGCGTACTCGCGTATGCGCTCGGCCGCCACCGGCGGGTGGACGGTGTGATCGTACTCGCTGCCGATGATGGAACGATCGAATTCCAGTGCCATGGCCGTTGCCCGTATATCGTAATTGCTGCCAGTGCCTCGGCGGTGGCTGCCGCCGCTCACGAGGCGGCGCGCTGGGCCGGTTGGGCGCGGAAGTCAACCGGCCGGTAAGAGCCTTCGCGCAACTCGGTGACAAGATCCTCGACAGTGCCGATGGTGCGCTCGAATTCGGTGGCGCAGATGCCGATGAAGCTAACCAGATGTGAGTCGCTGCCGCCGCAGGCTTTGTAGCCGTAACGCTCGATCAAAGCCTGCACCCGCTCGTCCTCCCCGCGCCGGCTGCCGCCGTTGAGGGCTTCGACCGCCACTACGCCATCGAGCGGCGGCTTGCTTTGGTAGTGCTCGCACAGACCCACAGTCGGCCGGCCGGGATGACACGGCAGGGCAATCCCACCCATTTCGGTCAGCGCCGGAATCAACTGCCGCGCGCTCAGCCGAACGTCGGTGAAGTCGAAACGCCGGGTGATGTCGGGGTTGACGCCGTAGACCAGCACGTGGCCGTAATCGGTCTCCACCTCGGCGCCGCGTAGGATCAGGAAGCCGTAACGGTCTTCGAGGTGGCGGTAGTCGGCGTGGGCGTCCCACTGGCGGTGTTCGGTGAGCACGATGCCGTCGATCGGCACCTCGGCGCGCTTGCGCTGCAGCCACTTGAGGTAGGTTTCCACCGGGGCGCGGCTGTCTTCGGAGGCTTCGGAATGGCAGTGCAGATCGAGGATCATGGCGGAAGCAATCAGCCCTCGGCCGGTTGGAACTTCGGCAGCGCGATCTCCGGTGTCAGGTCGTCGAAGACTACTTGCACCGGCATGCCGATGCTTACCTGCTCCGGGGCGCAACCGACGATGTTGGTCAGCAAGCGCACGCCTTGGTCGAGTTCGACGTAGGCCAGGACGTACGGCAGCGACTCGCGGAAGCCGGGGGCCTGGTTCTGATAGGTCACGGTATAGGTGTACACGCTGCCCCGTCCTGACGAAAGTACCCAATCGGTGCGGTCGCTCAGGCACTGCGGGCAGAGCGCGCGCGGGTAATAGCGAAAGCGGCCGCAGTCGCGACAGCGCTGAAGGTAGAGCTCGTGCCGCCGGCACGCTTCCCAGAATCCCTTGGACTCCTCGTCAACCCGGGGCAACGGTTTTGCTGACTTGGCCTCGGCCATCAGATCCTCGGTCCCTGAGCGTTTCGGTTCACGTACGGCCCTGGTGCCATCTTGCCATCTCTCACGCACTCGCCAGCACCAGGGTGGCGCCGCTGTGGCGCAGGCCGAGCATGCCGCCGGTGCCATGGCAGAGCGCAATCCGGCAGTTGTTCACTTGGCGCGGGCCGCACTCGCCGCGCAGCTGCTTGACGGCTTCGATCACCAAAAAGATGCCGCGCATACCGGGATGGTTCGACGACAGGCCGCCACCATCGGTGTTGATCGGCAGCGCGCCGCCGAGGCCGATGCGCCCGTTCTGTACAAACGCGCCGCCCTCGCCCTTGCGACAAAAGCCGAGATTCTCCAGCGTGGCCAGCACGGTGATGGTGAACGAGTCGTAGAGCATGCACATGTCGATGTCGCTGTGCGCGACACCGGCCATGGCCATGGCCCGCGGTCCGGACTGCTTAGCGGCCATAGCGGTGAGGTCACGCACGCCGCTACTGGTATGGCAGAGCGCCTCGGCGGCGCCAAGGATGCGCACCGGTCTCTTCTTCAGGTCGCGCCCGCGCTCGGCGCTGGTGACCACCACGGCGCCGCCGCCGTCGGTAATGATGCAGCAGTCGAGCAAGTGCAGCGGCGACGAGACCACCCGCGAGGCCAGCACGTCATCGACGGTAATCGGATCCCGAAACTTCGCCACCGGGTTGAGTGCGGCGTGGCGCCGGGTGGTGACCGCGATTTCCGCCAGCTGCTCGGCGGTGGTGCCGAATTCGTGCATGTGCCGCTGCGCGCACATGGCGTAAGCCCCGATCAGCGTCGGCCCGTAGGGGGCCTCGAACTGATCGGGTGGATCGTTCGGGCTCTGGCCACCGGTACCGACCGCAAACCGCTCAGAAGAAGCGCGGCTGCCGTAGGTGATCAATGCCACCTCGCACAAGCCCGCGGCGATCGCCGCGGCCGCGTGACTGACGTGGGCGACGAACGAGGAGCCGCCGATTTGCGTCGAATCGAGGTAGCGCGGGTTGAGGTCGAGATGCTCGGCCAACGTCATGACCCCGAGCGGGCTGACACCCGCAGTGAGATAACCGTCGACGTCCTTGATCGTCAAGCCAGCGTCGGCCAGCGCTCCGCGCGCACTCTCGGCGTGAATCTGGTAGGCAGTCTTCTCCGGAGCCCAGCGCGTCGGGTGCTCGTAGACGCCGGCAATGACGGCTGATTGCGCCAGGCTCACGGCAACCCCCGCAGGAAATCCTCGATCGCCCGATTGAACTCTGCCGGCTTCTCGCTCGGGATGGTGTGGCCGGCGTCGTCGATCACAACCAGTTGTGCGCCGGGAATCGCCGCGTGCAAGAACTCCGAGCGCGCCAACGGCGTCACCGAGTCGTCGCGGCCGGCGATGATCAACGTCGGCACTGCTATCCGCCGCACGCGCTCGTTGGCATCAAAGGCGTTGCAGGCGACGAAATCGTAGTAGCGCACTCGCGGGTCGGTCTTCACCTGCTCCATCCAGGCTTCGCGTACAATGGCGAAGTCGGTCTTGGGCGAAAAGGCCTCGGCGGTGAACGGCTGTTGCGCCCGCCCGTTCATCACCTCCCGCCACAGCGCCAGCCGTTCGGCCGACAGCTCGAACCTGGCGGCCGTCGCCACCAGGACGAGGGCACGCACGCGCTCCGGATAGGTGAGGGCAAATTCCATCGCGATCGCCCCGCCCATCGAGCGCCCGATCAATACGAACGGACGCAGCCCCAGAGCATCGCTGAAGGCTTGGGTGAAGTCACAGTACGCCGCGATGTTGTCAAACCCTTGCGTGCTACCGGAGCGGCCATGGCCGGGGAAATCGAATGCCAGCGGGCTGTGCGCGGCGCCGAAGTGCTCGAGCTGCCGGTTCCAGGTGTTGGCGTTTGAGCCGGCCGCATGGATAAACAGCAACAGCTCGCCGCGGCCGAGGTCGGGGACTACATCCGGCAGAGTTGTACGGCCGGCGTGGAAGTAATTGACGGCGGTCCCGTTGACGTTGGTGTACTTGGTCGGCATCGGCGGCCTGTTCGCTCCCGGCGGAGTCCAACGACCCGCGCGCCGGTATCGCAACGCGGTCGGGTCTTGTCAAGTAAGGAGGCGACGGTGAGCACAGTTGGGTGTGCGACAAATCTGTGGGTAACGTGCAGCCGACCGGGCAAATCCTCACCAGTCTGACAGTACTGTGTACTGTCAGGC
>JACQVA010000022.1 GCA_016210005.1 Deltaproteobacteria bacterium
AGGTCACCCCAATGTACAGCGTGCCGTTCCGTTTGCTGGCCAGGATGCAAACGCAGAACTGCTTGTCCATAGCGCCAAACGCCAAACTGGATTCCCGCTTTCGCGGGAATGACGGCCATAACACCGAACCACGTTACCCACGAATTTGTCGCGCACCCCTCTGCTCCAGCCTCCGCGATCGCGATTGGCGGTTGCTGGAACCGCTTCACTGTGGTTAGGTGCGCGGCCACGAAATGGAGCGCAAACGGGCACAGCAGGTCGCGCTTCTGGTGGTGGTGTTGGCCGCGGCCGCATTGCGGATCTACCAGCTCAGGGATGTTCCGGCCGGCTTGTTCTGCGACGAGGCCGGCAACGGCTACAACGCCCACGCGCTGGCAACGGCCGGCATGGACGAGAACGGCACGCGCTTCCCGCTCTTCATCTGGTCATTCGGTGTCAGTTACAAGAATCCGGTCTTCATCTATGCGGCAACACTGCCGGTGAAGCTGCTCGGGCTCGATGAGTTCAGTATCCGCCTGACCTCGGCGTTATTCGGGATCGGCACGGTCGTCGCCATCTTCTTCCTCGGGCGGGCACTGTTCAACGCCTGGGTGGGATTGTTCGCTGCGATCTTGCTCAGCCTCTGCCCATGGCACCTGCATTTCAGCCGGATCGCCTTCGAGCTGATCGCCTTCCCGTTCCTGTTCGTGATCGGCATGACGTTGCTGGTGCGCTTCACTCAGGGGCGCCGGACGCTGGCGGGGGCGATGTTCTTCTTCGGTCTGTGCGTTTACGCTTACGCGCCCGCGTATCTCTTCGTCCCGGTCTTCCTGCTCGGCTTTGGGCTGCTGTACCTGCGCGATCTCTGGCGCCGAGCGCGCGAGACGCTCCTGGCCGTCGTCGTGGCGGCGGCGACGGTGGCGCCGGCCGGGGTGTTTCTCTACCACCACCCGCAAACCGGGACGCAGTATTTCCGTGCCACCACCGGCTTCAGCGCCGGTTACGACTGGCGCCAGCAAGCCGAACGGTTTGTGTTCAACTACCAGCAGTTCTTCTCGCGCTCGTTTCTCTTCGAGCACGGTGATCCGCTGGTGCGGCATGCGGTGCGCGACTTCGGCGAGCTACTGCCGTTCTACGCGCCGTTTCTGCTCCTGGGCGTGGCGGTGATGCTGCTGCGGCGCGATCGGGTGAGCAAGTTGGTGCTGTGGTGGCTGGCGCTGTATCCGGTGGCGCCGAGCTTGATGACCGAGATTCCCAGCGCTTCGCGCGGATTCATCGGCGCGGCGGCCTTTTGCTTGCTGGCGGCGATCGGTCTGGCCGCGGGCTTACGCCTGCTCGGCTGGCTTGCCCGGCGGCGGCGGCTAGCTCTGGCGGTGCAAACCGCGGCACTGGCGGCCGCCGCGTACGTGCTCGGACCGCAAGTGCAGGCCTATCTGCGCGCCTATTTCATCGAGTATCCCAAGTACTCGGCACCGACCTACGGCGGCTTTCAGTACGGCTACCGCGAAGTCGTGCAGTACATGGAAAGCCAGCGGCCCAACTACGATCTGTTGATGCTCACCGCGGTTGAGGTCAACCAGCCGCAGATCTTTCCGCTCTTCTACAACCGCGTCGATCCGCGCGAGTGGCGCGCCCGTCAGAACCTCGGCTACATGGTGCTCGACCCCTCGGAGTACTCGCGTTACAGCATGGCCCAACGCATTCTCTACGCGCTGCGCCCGTCGGACCTCGACTTGTTCACCGACTACACCGAGCACCGCAAGGTGATCGCCCCCGGCGGCCAGGTGGAATTCGTGATTGCCGAGGTGCGCGCGCGCAAGCGCTTCTTGACCGATTGGGCTGGACTCGGCGTGTTCGACAACCAAGACAACCAAGGCGTCGGGCGCGACTTTATCGATCCGACGCACTTGCCGCGCGCGGCGATCGCCGGGGCGTTCGGTGAGATCACTTGGACGCGGATTCCGCAGCAGTTCATTCGCGTCGATTTGAATCAGTTCTTCTCGCGCAGTCACCCGCGCTATCAGGGCAACCCGGAGTGGTCGTGCGGTTATGCCGCCACCACCGTGCAGTCAGCGGCTGCAACGGCGGCGTTTCTGGAGCTCACCGGCTCGGACGATACGGTTCAGATCTGGCTCAACGGGGCGGCGCTGACGCCCAGCCCGATCGCACTCGGCGCTGCCGCTCAGCGCCGGCCGCTGGAGCTGCGCGCGGGCAGCAACGCGCTGTTGCTGAAGAGCTGCGAGAGCGTCGGCGGCTGGTCATTCACCGCACGGATTACCGATGCGCGGGGGCGTGATCTGCCGGAGATAAGCGCGGCCGCCACCCTCGCCGATGGAGCGCCCGCCGCGCCGCCGAGCAGTTAGCAGCCGGTTTACGGACCGGGCGCGATCTTGAAGACGCCGCAGTTGAGGTCACAAACATAGAGCTCGCCGCGCGCATCTTCGCCGAAAGATGAAATCGCGCCGATGGTGGCGCCGCCGGCCGGTGTCGCCGCTGGTGTCGGTGTAATTAACGAAGAACCTGCCGTTGGCGCCGCGCGCTCGCCGAGTCACCAGCGAAGCAGGATGCGGCATGGACTCAGGTTAGCACCGCCTCTTGCTGCACCCAAGAAGCTTTCTTTCATGCCCTCACGCACCGGGCGCGCAGCTTGTTGGGCAAGCGGGCTACCGCCGGCGCTGCCCTTGTGGCAGGATTGCGCCCCGTGAGCATCTTCGGAATCGAGGGGGCGGAACCCCGGCCCAGCCGCCGGCGCGAACACCGGCGATGACGGCGGAGGCTATTCGGGTCGAACGGCTCCGCCATGTCTACGGCAGCCGCGTTGCCCTCGACGATGTGACGTTCAGCGTAAGCCGCGGGGAGATTTTCGGGCTGTTGGGGCCGAACGGCGGCGGCAAGACCACCCTGTTCAGGATTCTGTCAACTCTCTTGGCGCCGAGTGGAGGCATGGCCACCGTGCTCGGCGATGAAGTTACGGCGGCAGCGGCGGCGGCGCGCCGGCATCTGGGGGTGGTGTTTCAGCATCCCAGCCTCGACGGCAAGCTCACTGTCAGTGAGAACTTGCAGCATCATGGCCATCTTTACGGTCTTTATGGCCGCGAGTTGCGCCGGCAGGTCACCGCCATGTTGCTACGTTTCGGCCTGGCTGAGCGTGCCGGCGATCGTGTCGAAACCCTCTCGGGCGGCCTGCAGCGGCGCACGGAGCTGGCCAAGGCGCTGCTCCACCGCCCGCCGGTGCTGCTGTTGGATGAGCCGAGCACTGGGCTGGACCCGGGGGCCCGCCGGGATTTCGTCCAGCATTTGCATCGGCTGCGGGATCAGGACGGCGTAACGGTGGTGCTGACGACGCACTTCATGGAGGAGGCGGAGCGCTGCGACCGCATCGCCATTTTGCATCAGGGGCAAGTGGTCGGCGCCGGGCCGCCGGCCGAGCTGAAGAGCCGAGTTGGCGGCGATGTCGTCGTCATGCACACCCGTGATGCTGCAGCTCTGCGGCTCAAGCTGCGCCAACGCTTCGGCTGCGAGGCCGCGCTGGTCGACGGCACGCTGCGCCTCGAACGGCCGCGCGGGCATGAATTCGTCCGTGATGTTGTCGAGGCATTTCCCGACGACGTGAGCATGGTGACGTTCGGGAAGCCGACGCTGGAGGATGTGTTCATTCATTTGACCGGCCACCGCTTCTGGGCCGAAGCGGCCGAAAGCCAGGGGGCACCATGAGGCATTTGGCTTTGCCGGTGTACACACTCTGGCGCCGAGAAGTGGTGCGCTTTGTGCGCCAGCGTAGCCGCGTCACCGGCGCATTGGCACAGCCGCTGGTCTTCTGGTTGCTGCTCGGCGGCGGGCTCAACGCTTCATTTCAGCCTGCGGGCGCCGTAGCCGGGACCAGTTACGTCGCCTACTTCTACCCGGGCACGCTCGCGCTCGTCCTGCTGTTCACGGCGATCTTCGCCACCATCTCGACCGTCGAGGATCGGCGTGAAGGCTTCTTGCAAGGTGTGCTGGTGGCCCCGGTGTCACGCGCGGCGATCGTACTCGGCCAGGCGCTCGGCGGCACCACGCTCGCGGTGCTACAGGGCGCGTTGCTCTTGCTGCTCGCGCCATTGGTGGGGATTCCGCTCTCGGTCACCTCCGTGGTCGCCACCGTTGCCGTCATGACCCTAGTGGCCCTCAGCCTGACCAGTCTCGGCCTGGTGATCGCCTGGCGGATGGATTCGACGCAAGGCTTTCACGCCATCATGAACCTGGTGTTAATTCCGATTTGGCTACTGTCTGGGGCATTTTTTCCGGCCGCAGGCTCGCCCGCCCCGTTGCGTTGGCTGATGATGATCAACCCTCTGACTTACGGCATGGCCGCGTTGCGCCGCTGTCTATACTTCGGCAACTCCGACGCGGCTGGGCCGGTTCCGGCGCTGCTGCCCTCGCTGGCGATAACCGCCGCATTCTGTGGTGCGGCATTATGGGCAGCAACGCGCACGGCGCACCGCACCGCCGCCTGACAGGGCACGGCTACGCCGGCAACCGCCACCCATACGCGACGCAACGATAGCGCCAAGTGACGTGGAACGGCATCACCGAATGGTGCTGCCGGCGTTATCGCTAAAAGCCGCCGTGGCTTGGCCCGCGGGTTGCTGAAGGCCAAGGGCAATGGCCAACAACCCGAATGGGTTTACCCTGCTGGAACTAATGGTCACGCTAGCCGTGGTAGGTATTCTGGCGGCTATCGCCATACCGGCCTTCGGGCAGTATCGCGTGCGTGCATACGACGGCACGGCGATTTCGGACTTGCGAAACGCCATGGTCGCCGTCGAGGCGGCAATAGATAGCGGCGACCCCCTTCCGGCATCACCCACCCAACTTCAGAAGTACGGTTATCGCCCGAGTAAGAGCGTAGGCTTTTCAAAGTATCTGTTGCAGACGGTCAACGGCATTCCGAGCGTGCACATGCACACCAAGCATTCCGGGTCGTCGCACGCATGGCATACGCGTTACCCGGCAGATGGCGGTCAGATAGAGATCAGATAGCTTCACTGCGCCGCAAGGAATCCCCGTCAGCTAGCACCCGCGAGGTGGTAGAGCATCCAGTACACCACCACACCGGTCAGTGAGACGTACAGCCAGATCGGCAGAGTCCACCGGGCGATTCGCCGGTGCTCAGCAAAACGCCCACGCAGCGCCCGGCTGAGAGTGACCAGCGCCAGCGGTGGAACGCAGGCAGCTAAGATGCTGTGGGTCGCCAATACCGCCAGGTAGACGACGCGAATACCTCCCGTCAGCGGAAAGCGCACCGATCCGACCTGCGCGTGATAGCTGAGGTACGAGGCGAGAAACAGCGCCGACATCGCCAGCGCCCCGATCATACACCAACGGTGAGAGGTCACGCGCCGGCGGCGGATAAAGCCGTATCCCAGCAGCAACAGGGCGGCACTGGCTGCGTTGAGGATGGCATTGAGAGTCGGTAAATCACGGAGCGACATCGCCGGGGGTGCGGCTAGCTTCAGCGTCTCAGTGCTCTCGTTGCAGCGTCCGGAGGTCGCGCAGAAGTTGCGCGAAGCCCTCGTCGTCGGTGCCACGGTAGTACCCGCGAATTCGGGAGGCTCGATCCACAAGCACAAAGCGGTCGCTATGGGTAATCAATTCATTGGGATCGCTGCTAGCGTCGCCCGGCCGCTGTGCCACGGCAACGCCGAGGCCGTCCCCGATCAGAGCGTAAAGCGCGGCTCGTTCACCGGTCAAGAACCACCAGCGTTCACGATCGGCACTGAAGCGCTCGGCGTATTCGGAGAGCACCGACGGCGTGTCGGCTTCCGGATCCACACTCAACGACACCAACCGCACCTCGGCTTCTCCTTGCTCGCGCAAGTGTGATTGTAAACGGCTCATCTGCGCGCTGAGCATGGGGCATAGGCTACTACAGCGGGTGAAGATGAAGTTGACTACCCAGACTTGTCCGCGCAGGTCTGCGTCAGTTACGCGGCGCCCACTGCGCTCGATCAGGCTGAATGCCGGCACGCTCGTCAGCACCGGCAGCGTCTCGGCCGCCTCGCGCGGCGCCCGCAGCGCGCGGATGCCGGCGGCGCCGACTACGGCCAGAGCGACCAGCAGGCCGGCCCAGATCAAGCGCTTAACCGTGGGCGGCGAGGGCGAAGGGTTTTGGCCAGCTATCGACACAGTTTGTTCCAGCAGCTGCGGCGGGCGCTTCACCGGGCACCAGGCCTCAGAGCGCCAGCTTATCCAAGGCCATCGTGATCAAGAGCAACGGCAAGTACACCAGCGTAGCGAACATCATCCGCCGGGCGGCTGTCGCCGAACGCACGCGAGCCAGGTACACGCCACAGGCGAGCAACCCGCTGCCGAGCACGAAGGCGACGGCGAAGTAGGCCGAGCCGGCGATACCCGCCAGCGTGGGCAGCAAGCCGACCACCAGCAGCGCAAAACTGTTGATCACCACTTGCCGCGCCGTGCTCTCCCCGTCCGGCTCGATCACCGGCAGCAGCTTCATGCCGGCTCGTGCGTAGTCCTCGCGGTACAGCCAAGCGATGGCGAGGGAGTGGGGCAGCTGCCACAGGAACATGATCGCGAATAGTATCCAGCCCTCGACGCTCAGATCGCCGCGCGCGGCGGCCCAGCCCGTGAGCGGCGGCAACGCTCCGGGCACTGCGCCCACAACCGTGCACAGCGACGATCTGCGCTTCATCGGCGTGTACACGAACAGGTAGGTAATCACAGTCGTTGCCGTAACCAGGCCGCTCAGCGCATTGACGCTGAGGGTCAGATAAAGGAGGCCGGCGGCCACCAGCAGTGCCCCGAACACGAGTGCCTCGAGCGGCTGCAAACGCCCGTCGGGCAACGGCCGGCGCCGCGTGCGCTTCATGCGAGCATCGAGGTCTCGTTCCAGGTACTGATTGAGCGCGAGTGTCCCCGCCGCGGCCAAACCCGTACCCAGAATCGTCGCCGCCATGCGGAAGTACTGAACCTCCCCCTTTGATCCCAAATAGAAGCCGATCAAGGTTGTCAGCAACACCATCACCACCACGCGCGGCTTGGTGAGGGCGAGAAAATCGGCCGTGCGGTGGTCACCGCCCGGCATGGCGAGCACACCGCTCTGCGGGCTCATGCACCCGCTCAGGAAGCAACCAACTCGGCAACGGCGGCCGCGAGGTGGTGAACCCACGGGGTAGGTCTGGAATCACGCGCCCTGCTCCCATGCCGTGCATGCTAGCATCGGGCGCACGCAGACCAAAGACCAGGGACGCGATCTCCGATGCGAAGTGACGAGAAGCCGCAATTCGGCGGCGGGCGGGGCGATACGCGCCCCGCCCGCACTCTCTGACGATGACGTGGAAACGGCCAGAGTTCCAAGACCTGGCCGCGGCGGGCTCGCGTCTACTTACCGGCCAACTCGAAACTGGCCTTGGCCTCGCCCTTGGCGGCCACGGTAACCTTCTGCGTCTTCTCGCCCAGCTTCTCGTGCCACACTTTGAGTTCGTACTCGCCCGCCGGCACGTCGGTGAGCTTGAAGGCGCCGCTGTCATCGGTAACCGCGTAGTAGGGATGGTCCTGAATGACGAACCAGCCGTTCATCCAGCCGTGCGCGTCGCAACGCACCTCGAAGATCTCGGGCTGATCGAACTTCTGCTGCATCACCTTCTTGAACTTCGGCTGCGCCAGATTCAGCGGTGGATTCTTCTTGCTGTAGGTGTGGATATTGTGGAGGATGCCGTCGTTGTTGGTGATGTCAACGCTGACACCGGCTGGGACGAGCAGAACATGGGGGGAGTACTGGCACCCCTTCTGATCCAGTACCGGCTTGGTCGCATCGAGCGCCTTGCCCTTGCTGATGCTGGCGATCGACACTACGGCGTTCTTCAGCCCGCCTCCTTTGCCGACCACCAGGGCCTCTTCCGTCTTCGGCGTGACGCCGCAGACGTCCTTGTCCTTGGTGATATCCAGGGGTTTGGCTGCCGGCGGCGCGCCTTGAAACTTGACCTCGCCGCTGATCGTGCCCCCGTCGGCCACTGGACCGGCGTCATACGCCCACGCCGGCGCGCCGCCCAGCACCACGACCAGCGCGCCAATTCCCAACGCTCTCGCTTTCATAATCCTACTCCTCCTTTTTCTTCTCCGACGCCTAGTTGACCGGCTGCGGGCTGACGCCATCAGCGGCCAGCAGCGTGTTCTGCTTTCCGAGCACCATCAGATAATCGCGCAGGGCGCGGATTTGTTGCTCCTCGTTGCCGCCGAAAATGTCCTCCGGGCCACCGGGATAGAATGACGGCATCTTAGTTCCGGGCTGCACCTTTTGCGGGTCTTGCAGCCAACGAATAATCCACTCGGGGTGGAGGCGTTCCCGCGCCATGCCCAGGTCCGGCGCCCATCCTTCCGGCGGGCCCTCGGGTTTCTTGTCCCCCTGCTGGTGACAGGAGAAGCAGTTGAAGTAGTCGACACTGGCGAGTTGCTGCCCGGCCTCGAGGTCTAGCGGCGCGATCGCCGTTTGATCGACGTAGACGAAGGGATTGTCCTGCGCCTCCTGCGCCAGGAAGTACTGCACCAACGTCTGCGCCTCTTCATCGGACAAGCCGAACGTAGGCATCCGCACCTTCAGCCACGGGCGGATCGGCACCGGCCGCTTGAGGAAGCCGAACAGCCACTCCGATTGCACCTTGGCGCCCTCGCCGTTGAGGACCGGCGGCGCCAGGGTGGGGCTGGCCTCATAGTGGGCGCGAATCGCGCCGCCGCGCTCTTCGATGACGTGGCAGCCAACGCAGTTGTACTTCTCGACGACGCGCCGGCCCTGGACCAAGGCGGTGGCACGGTTGAGGTTGGGGGCGCGGTACTTCACCGGCACCTTGTCTTCGGTCCGGCTGGCGAGGAAGACGCGCAGGGCCTTGATATCCTTGTCCGTCAGATCGAACTGCGGCATCACCTGCTCGATGCGATCAGTCTGGTAGGTACGCGGGTCCTTCAGCTTGTGATACGTCCAATCATCCCAGGTGTTCGGGATATCGGTGTGATTGCCGAAGAACAGCTCCTCCTTGGGTTTCGAGCCGAAAGTGGAGAGCTCGACCCCGATGCGCGATTCGTTCTCCATGCCGGGGATATCGTGACAGCCGAAGCAACCGTACTTGCGCACCAGCGCCTTGCCCTCGGCGATGACTTCGGGCCGTTGCAGCTTGGCTTCCAACTCAGCCTCGGCTTGCTGGCGGCCGAGCGTCAGCAGGAACGAAACCAGCGCGCTCACCTCTTCGTCACTCAGCCGCAGATTGGGCATCCGTGAGGTGGGCGAATAGGCGCGCGGGTTCTTCAGCCAATGGTAGAGCCAGCGCGCATCGGTCTTCTCGGCGATCCGGCTGAGGTTCGGAGCAATGTCTTTGTTATCGCCGACCAACGCCGGTGATTCCCCGTCGGCGAGGCCGTGACAGCCGCGGCAGCCCAGGCTGTCGGCGAGTTCTTTGCCGGCGGCCACCCGCTGCGGGTCGTTCGGATCGACACCGGGTGGTAGCGGGCGACTGCTCAGCCACTGCTCACTGTCCGCCTTCGAGGCGTCGAGCACATAGGCCGCCACGGCGGTAGCTTGATCGCGGCTGAAGAGGAAGTTGGGCATCTTGGTCTTAGCGCGGAACAGGTGCGGGTTCTCGACCCAGCGCACCAGCCAGCTGGGCTGGGCCTTGGCGGCGATCCGGCGCAGGAACGGGCCGACTTTATCGAGGCCGTCGTAGCCCTCCACCAAGTGGCAGCCGTGACAGCCGAGCTGCACGAAGAGATCCTCCGCGTGAGCGATAATCTCGGCGCCGGCCACCTGCACATCGATATGGCACTTGATGCAACTGGCCTGCACCTTGTCGCCGTGACGCAGCTCCGGCTCCCAGAATTTCACCTCTCCGTGTGCCTTCTCGACCGAATTGACTGCCGCACCCTGGCCCCCGTGACAGGGCGTGCAACCGAAGCGCTCGACCGGATGCTTCGCCAACAGGATATTGCGGTGCGGATGGGTCTTGAACGGGTTGGGATCACCATCGAACCCGGCTTTTTCGATGCCGGCGTGGCACGAGGTGCAGCGGTCGACGCGGGCGAGCGGGTTGTTGAAGTTGCTGCGGTCGAATTCCTCTAAGACGACTTGCTGGATCTTCGGGATCTTCGGCAATTCCAGCGGCCCCACCCGCAGGGCCACGCCTTCGAGCTTGCGCTCCAGGCGTTGCTTCTCGGCCTCCATCTCACTGAGCTTTTCCTCAAGCGCCTGCGGAGCGGAGTTGAGCTCAGCAATCTCCTTGTCGGCTTGGTCGAGCTGCTGCTGCCGCTTGGCTAGGCGCTCCTCGATGCCGGCCTTTTCCCGGTTCAACTCTTCGATGTGGGCACGGTAGGCCTCGGTTGGCCGCTGGGTTAGGATGGCGTGTTCGAGCTCGTACCAAGCCTCCTCGAGCTTGCTCTTGACCAAGCGCAGCTCGAATTCGGTTTCATCGTATGGCACTTGGACGCCGGCCCGCTCTTGTTGCAGCGCCGCTAAGCGCCGGGCGCTCTCGCCGCGGTGTAAGCTTTCGCGCGCCGCCGCCAGCTGTTTGGTGATCTCTTGGTACGCGGGCTCCGCCGCCAGGCGCTCGCTTTCCTTCTGCAAGGCTTCGCGTGCGCGCCGGATTTCCAGCAGAGAGAACTCCGTCTGGTAGCGCTTCCACGGCCGGCGGGTGATGTTATCGTCCCACACGGCCCATACCGCTCCCGCCAGCAGCAACCCGACTGCCAGCAGGAAGATGGCGCTGTACGACTTCTTCTCGAGGTCGTCGTTGACTACTCTTGCTCCCGCCACGAACTCACCCCTTATGCGATTACTCGGCGCTCAATCAGGCGCCCAAGATAGAATATGCCCACGCCGATCAGCAGCAGCCGGAGTTCGCGCCCCATGGCGTGCTCCTCGGTGAGCCCCACGAACAGGGCGTAGCCCACATCGGCAAAACCGATGGCCTGTACGACCTTGGCCAGGTAAAACAACATGCCTCAGCTGTACCCGCGCCGTGACGCCGCTTCCCCGTCACACATTGAACCACGGCGTCACCCAGACGTATTTCAGATTGAGAGCGTGCCGCAGCAACATCTTGATCATGACCGCCATCATGTTCAGGAACAGGAAGGAGGTCGTATAGAAACGCGGCATACCCCAACGCTGCATGAACTCCCGCCCCTTCAAGCGTACGATCCACCAATACATCGCCAGCGTGCCGACCACGAAGTACCCGGCGGTGACGGCGGCGCCGAAGGCAAACGACCACCAATAGTCACGAAAACCGAGGAGGTAGGGCAGGTCGACGTTGGTCATGGCCTCGACCTTGTGCGAGTCCCACTTCTCCCACGGCCAGAACCAATTCCACCCCGGGCCGCGCAGGAACGTGCCGATGACAATCAGTGAGATCCACAGAACATGGAAGCCGAAGAAGAAGGTGATCAATTCATACTTGCGCGGCTCGAAGCAGTAGTAGCCGTTGCCGTGCGGGTTGATGTCGATGTACGGGATTACCATCAAGCCGACGATGATGAGGCTGGGCAGCACCACGCCGGCGTGCCAGGGGTCGAAGAACACCAGCATCTCCTGCAAGCCCAGGAAGTACCAGGGCGCCTTCGATGGGTTCGGCGTGCGCGTCGGGTTCGCCGGTTCCTCCAGCGGGGCGTCAACGGTGAGCGACCACACGATCAGCAGCACCATGATGAACAGGGCCACCAGGAACTCCGCCCGCACCAGATGCGGCCAGGTGTGCACTTTGTCGTCACCCGGTCCGGCGGCCTTGCGGATTGTCATCTCGACCCGCTTGCCGGCCGGCTCGGCCACCGGCTTGACGGCCAGTTGGGTTTGCGCCTCAGCCATACGTCGCGCTCCTCTACTCCTCGGCCCGCGGTTTGGCGGCCCAATACAGCAATACCAGCATCACGATGAAGATCGCCGGCAGCACCAGCACGCGGCCGCCGGGAATCAACAACGTGATCAGCAACAAGATGAGTGATCCAATCGTGTAGCGCGCTTCCACCGACACTGCTGCACCTCTCTCTGCTCGATTTACAAGGGTGGCCCGGAGAAGCCGTCACGGCGGATGCGCCAGAAGTGCACCGCCATGAACAGGCTCGCCACCAGCGGAATGAAAATACAGTGCAGGATGTAGAAGCGCAGCAGGGTGTGGGGGCCGATCTCTCCGCCACCGAACAGGAAGGCGCGCGCGTCGTAAATCGGATTGGCCCCGGTCAGTTCCGCGAACGGGCCTTCGTTGCCGAGCAAGGGCGTCGCCCGGCCCATGTTGGAGCCTACGGTCACCGCCCAGATCGACAGCTGATCCCAGGGCAACAGGTAGCCGGTGAAGCTCAGCAGTAAGGTCAGCACCAGCAGCAGCACGCCCACTACCCAATTGAACTCCCGCGGCGGCTTGTACGAGCCGGTCAGGAACACCCGGAACATGTGGAGCCAGACCGCGATCACCATTCCGTGCGCCGCCCAACGGTGCATGTTGCGCATGATCATGCCGAAGGGCATGTCGAACTCGAGATACTTCATGTCCGCGTATGCGTACTCGGCCGTCGGCCGGTAGTAGAACATCAGGTAGATTCCCGTCACTACCGTGACCAGGTACATCAAAAATGTGATTCCGCCCATGCACCAGGTGAATCGCATCTTGACCCCGTGCTTGCGCACCTTGGAGGGATGGAGGTGGAGCCAGATGTTGCCGGAAACCATCAGGATCCGGTTACGCGGGGTATCCTCGTACCCGTGGCGGAAGATGGACTGCCAGACCTGTGATTCCACGATCTGGCGCTTCACTTCGTCCCACATGCTCATGACTGCTCGCTTTCTGTTGCCGTGAGGGAAGTGCGGCTAGGCTTTCAGGAAGGCGCCGGGCTTGTTCCAGTCACCCTTCTCGTAGCGGTACGTGACGCCCATATCGACCACGAGTTGGCCGTCCTCTGCCAGGGTAATGCGGTAGCGTTCGAGCGGGCGCGGCGCCGGCCCCTCGAAGTTAACGCCGCTGCGGCGGAACCCGCTGCCGTGGCAGGGGCACTTGAATTTCTCTTCGACCGGCAGCCACCGCGGCGTACAGCCGAGGTGCGTGCATTTCGCAAACAAGGCGTAGAAACCATCCGGCACCCGGACAATCCACACCCGGTGCTCCTTCTTGAAGCGCTCGCTCACTTCGCCGATGGCATAATCGCTGGGAAGGCCGGCCTTGAACGTGCTCGGGGGCGTGAACAACACGCGCGGAAACGCCGATCGCACGAACGCCAGCAGCGTAATCCCACTGAAGATCCCGAACCCGCCCCATCCCAGGCGGCCAAAGAAATCGCGCCGCGACCACAGCCCACCGAGTTCGGCATTCTGCCGCACGCGCTTGGCCCGCTCCCGCGCCTGTTCCTGGCGCCGCTGCTCCTCCAGCGCCGCCAGCGCTTCCGCAGATTGTGCTTTTTCCACCTTTGCCATCGTGCTTACACCTTATGTGCCTTGCGCCAGCGCGACACCACCACCGCACCCAGACCACCAATAACCATTACCCCCCCGGTCGCGAAGAACAGCAGCCCGATGGGCGGAAACAGAAACACCAGGACCGAGCCAATGAGAAACAGCGGAATGCCGATGCCGAAGAGATTGAGCGACCCCAGCGCCGGGGCGGCCCGGCGGTCGTCAGCCGGTGCGATCTCTACCTCTTCTCGTATCACAGCCACCGCGATCTCTCGCAGTATCTCTCGTCCCTCCTGCGGCCCGGCGTTGATCTCCCGGGCCACCTCCCGAGCTAAACGCTCAACCTTCTCCTCGACCGCGTCCTGCGGCCGTTCTGCATGTTCTTCGTCGTTCACGCTCCAAAACAACCGGAGCCCACGCCCTTAATACGAGTCTCCAGCCATAGTCAACCGGCTGGCTCACTCCTGCCGTTCTTCTTGCACCTGGTCATCCACCGGTCAACTCCGGTCCGCTGCGGCGCAAGGTATTTTCCTTATGGGCCAGTTCGCGCCGCTAATGTAACGTGCGCCGATCGGCTCTACTCGGCGCCCCAATCCACATGGATTTGCTCGGTGCCGCGGCGGATTGCCAGATCCGCCCGCGCACCGTCTGCTAACGCTTCCACCTTTGCTTGGAGCCCGGCAACTCCGTCGACATCGACGCCGTCGATTTCCAAGATGATGTCGCCCCGCTTCAGCTCGGTCCGGGCCGCTTCGTTGACATCGGAGACCAGCACCCCGCGGCCGGCCGGCAACCCGAAGTACTCGGCCAATTCCGCCGTCAGGTCTTGCATGGTAATGCCCGCCCGAGTCCAGGCCCCCGCGCTGAGCCCGGCCTGGCGCAAGTCAATCGCTAGGTCACGTTGCAACAGAGTCCGGGTCACGAAGATCGGCTTGTGAAAGCGTAGCGCCAAGGCGATCGCGTCGCTCGGGCGGCTGTCGAGTTCCATCGCCTTGCGGCCGCTGTGCAAATAGATGCGTGCGTAGTAAGTGCTGTCCTTGAGATCTTGGATCACCACCCGCTCGAACTCGACGCCGGCCTGTTCGAGCGCCAGCTTCATCAGATCGTGGGTCAGCGGCCGGGGCGGATCAATGCCCTCCATCTGCATCGCGATCGACTGCGCCTCGGCCGGCCCGATCCAGATCGGCAACCCGACCCGCTTCTCCTTGTCCTGCAACACCACTACTGGTGAGCGCGAAGCCTGGTCCAGCCCGATGCTGCGGATTTCCACCTCCACTTCCGGGCTCTCGGCGGTGCGGCACGCAGCTAGCCCGACACCAGCCGCAATAGCGACGGCGCTCAGCAGCAACGCGCGAGATCTGGTGAGCTTCATGCCGGTTCGAGTCTAGGGCCGGCCGCCGTGTTAAGCAACCATCTTAACGCGCGGCCGCGGCTTCGCCCAAGGCAACACGCATGCGCTCGATCAGCTGGGGCACGCGGCTGAAGTTCGGCCCGCGTTGCACCGATTGCTCCTTGCCGCTACCGGTTGTGGTCACCAGACCGAGCTCGGCGTAGCGGCTCAGGGCATTGCCCAGGGTTACGATGGAGTTGCCTTCGATCTTGCGCACTTCCCCGAGCAGCGTGCCGGTTTCAAACCGCTTGCGCATCGCCTGCACCATGGCTTTGCGCGACACCGGCTTGTCCGCCATCTCGCTGATCGTCGTCGCCGCCATCCAGTAGGCTTCGCGGAAGTTCTCCAGGATTCCGAGCAGATTGCACACCAGCACGTGGTCGGTGCGGACGGCTTCAGCGTCCGCGCTGGCCAGCGCGCCTTGCGCGCGTAGGTATTCCAGTAGCCGGCCGAGCTCTTCCGTCATAGCCTCACGCTCCGGCAGCGGGAATTCCCAGCGAAACAGGTCGAGCCACCAGCTCACCTCGTCCTTAACCGCGGCCGCCCGCCGGCCGCTGGCCAGACTGTGCACTAGCAGCGCCGGCAGCAGGAAGAAGTGGATCGAGTTGTTCTTGTAGAAGTCAAGGTTCATGCGCTTTTCGGCCGGCACGTGAATCACGCCGCCGCGCTCGCCGGGCAGGCGCTGCACCAGGCCGCCCGATTCCATGAACGCAATGCTCTCCTTGAAATCGTTTTGCAGGTTGCGTTCGAGCGACGCCGTCAGGCGCACGCCCAGGTGGCGCAGCAGCCCGGTGAGCGCATGCGCCCCCGCGACGAACTCGGGCCGGCGCATCGCCGCCTGCGGCGCGCTCAACAGCACGGTGGCCGACACCGAGGTGGCGCCTGCCACCTCCACCCGATTGACCTCGCGCAGCAAGCGGAAGCCGAGTTTCTGAATAAAGCGTCGCTTTTCTTCTTCGACCGCGGCTTGCCCGGTGCCCGCGTGCCACTGCTCCTTGCGCGGCCCGAGCAGCTCGTTGAGCGAGATCGGCGGGGCGAAGGTGACGTTGACCGTGCCGTACTTCTGCCGCAACACGGCGCGGGCCTTGATCAACGCCGAGAGCGACTCCTGCTCTTTTTCCGCCCCCACCAGCTCGCGCTTGTACGCCTCCTCTTCGACGATGCGCCCGTAGTGAATCGACACCGGCACCAGATAGAGATCGCGCCTCACCCCGGCGACAAACGCATTAACGATTGCCGAGAGCATGCCCAACTTCGGCGTAAGGATTTTGCCGGTGCGGCTGCGCCCGCCCTCGATGAAGAACTCCTGCGTGTAGCCGTCGCGAATCAGGTAGGCGAGGTAGCTGCGGAAGACGGCCTTGTAGAGCGGATTACCCTCGAAGCTGCGGCGAATGAAATAGGCACCAGCACCGCGAAAGAGCGCACCGAAGGGCCAGAACGCCATATTGATGCCGGCGGCGATATGCGGCGGGCTGAGGTAGTTGGCGTGAAACAGGTAGGAGAGAATCAGGTAATCGAAGTGGCTACGGTGGCACGGCACCAACACCACCGGGTGCTCCTTGACGCACTCGACCACCTTGTCGAGCCCCTCGTACTCGAAGCCCTGAAACACCCGCGGCCAGATGCGGTTGAACAGAAAAGCCAGAATGCCGAAGTAGGAGCCGTGGAAGTTGGCGGCAATCTCGTCGAAGTAGCGCTCGGCGGTGCGCCAGACCTCGGATTCCGGCAAACGGCGCTCACGCGCCACCGCGCGCACGCTCGCCGTCAGCTCCGGCCCTTGCAGCACCAACTCACGCACCTGCCGCTTGGGCAGCAACGGCGGGCCCCATACCATGCGTTCCTCGCGATAGAGGAATATCTGCAGCGCGCGTGCCAGCCGGCGCACAATCCGCTCTTCGCTCTCGCCGTGATATTCCTTGCTGAACTCGCGCAGCGCCACTGCCTTTCCAAAACCGACCGAGGTGTCGCGCGCGTTCCACAGCAGCGAGATCAGCCGCTTCACGTCGCCCGGGGCATCCTGCACGCTGTATACCAGCGTCGCCAAGCGCGATTCCTTGCGGCGGTAGCCGCGCCCGCGCAGCACCGCCACCGGCACCAGGAACACCTCTCCTTCCCGCTCCGGCAACATGTGTAAGATCTCGCGCAAGTAATCCGAGCCCGAGCGCTGACCGCCGCTGACCGCCAAGCGCCGCCCGGCGAAGATGCGCATGCCCGAGGCGCGCCGGCGCATGAAGATCAACGCCGGCCGGCCTTGCCGCACCAGCCGCTGGCAGCGGTCGCGATCATCGAGGTCGCGCCCGGCGCGGCCAAAGGCGCGCAGCGCCTTCACCCGCCGCCAGAGCGTACCGACAATCTCGCGCAACGGCCGCAACAGCAGCGCGGGAATGTCGTTGACGAACTGCGGTACCGGTAAGCCCTCGCGCAGCAAGATGAAGACAAGCAGTAGATAGTCCACCAGCGAGCGATAGCGCATGACGTAGACCACCGTGCCGCGCTCCGCCAACTCGCGCACGTGTGCGGCCACCTCGTGATCCACCCGCACCTCGGAGAGAAAACTGCGGCAAAAGAAGGCCGGTAGCTCCCCCAGCCGCATCGGCGTTTCGGGCTGCGCCCGCCCGCTCACTTCTCGCACCGCCGCGTTAGTCATGGCACCGCTCCCACTTGGGCGCCGAGCCTAGCACACCCAGCCGTCAGAGTAAGCGGCGCTGGCCTTGACGCTCCAACTTCGCAACCACCGCGCGCACTTCCTGCGCCCGCGCCGCTGGGCAGATCAAGAGCGCATCGGGCGTATCAACCACCACCAGATCGTGCACCCCCAGCAACGCCACCAGCCGCTTGTCGCCGTACACCGTCGTAGCAGTGGTGTCCACCAGCACGGCGTTGCCGCGCACGGCGTTGCCGGCGCCATCGTGGCCCCACAACTCGGCCAGCGCCGCCCAACTGCCTACGTCACTCCAACCGAAATCAGCGGCCACCACCGCCACCCGCGTCCCGTGGGCCGGAGCTGCCGCCGCCGGTTCCATCACCCCGACATCGATCGAGACCGACGGGAGTTGGCGGTACGCGGCCAACCGGATGCTCCCGCCACTTCGCGGCCAGCGCGCTGTCAGCTTGGCCACCGCGGCCGCTAGCGCGGGCAAGTGGCGCTCGAGGGCGGCGCGGATCACCGCCGTGCGCCAAACGAAAATCCCCGCGTTCCACAGGTAGCGGCCGGAGGCGACCAAGCGGCGGGCCCGGCGCGCATCGGGCTTCTCCCGGAACTCAGCCACCCACGACAGCTGCGGCCGGCCGCGGTCCGCCGCCACTCCGGTCTTGATGTAGCCATAACCCGTCTCCGGTCGCGTTGGCAGCACCCCGAGAGTGACCAAAGCGTTCGCCTGCTCGGCCACGGCAAAGGCCCGCCGCACTGTGCGCCGAAACCCGGCCGGATTCCTGATGGCGTGATCGGCCGGCAACACCGCCATCGCCGAGTCCGGCTCCTGGCGGTGAATCCACTCCGCGGCCAGCGCGATGCAAGGCGCGGTGTTACGGCCGATCGGCTCCACCAGGATGTTGCGCGCGGGTAGCAGCGGCAACTGCTGCCTCACCGCCGCGGCGTGTTCGTGCCCGGTCACCACCACGATCCGCGCCGGCGGCACCAGCGGGGCGATGCGGGCGACCGTGTCTTGCAGCATCGTGCGTTCGCTGGCAATCGGCAGCAACTGCTTGGGGCGGGCGCGGCGGCTCAGCGGCCAGAAGCGGGTGCCCGCACCCCCAGCCATGATCACTGCGAATCGCTTCGGGCTGCTCGCTCCCGGCATGGCGCCGCATGATTCGGGAAGCCGCGGCTGAATGCAAGAGCTTTTTGAATCCGCCGCCGAAGCCCGCTACACACTGCGGGGTGAGCTTGTTGTGCCCGGTCATTGCCACCATCAGCGCCGCCGCTGTGCTCATCAACACGCTGGCCTACGCCCAGCGCTGGCGGGTGAAGTGCGCCGCCGGTAGCAACGGCGAAGAGCGGATCGGACTGATAAATGCCGTGCTGGCCTTCGCCGCTGAGTGCGCCGCGCTGGCGCTCTTGCTGGCGACGCTTCCGCTCGGGTGGTGGCGAAGCCGCCATCAAACACCGCCGCCGGCAGGCAACCGCAGCACTATCATTCTGATCCACGGCTGGGGGTTGAACGCGGCCTCGTGCTGGTGGCTGCGCCGGCGCCTCCAGCAGCATGGCGGGCACGCGGTCTATTGCTTCGCCTATTCATCTTGGCGGGTGGACGTGGAAGCGGCCGCGGCACAACTGCACCAGCTCCTGGCGCAAATGCGCGCGCAGCCCGGTGACTCGTGCACGCTGATCGGCCACAGCCTCGGTGGCCTGGTGGCGCGCTACTGCCTGCGCCGCTACCCCGCCCGCGGCGTGCGCCGGCTGATCACGCTCGGTACCCCCCACGGCGGCACGCTCGCCGCGCCGGCGTGGGCGCCGTTCGTCAGCCGCCTGCGGCCCGAAGCCGCGTTCATGCGGCGCCTGAACGCGGGTGACCGCGTCCCCGAGCAGTTCGAGGTCATCGCCATTCACTCACGCTTCGATGCCCACATCCTGCCGCCGGAGAACGCCGAGTATCCCGGCGCCTGCAACATCGAAGTGGCCGGTGTGGGACACAACGCGTTACTGTTCTCCCGCCGCGCCGCCACCCTGATAGCGGAAAACCTCGGCCCGCCTTGCCAGGGGGCATATGGACAGGATGCCCGCCAACGGGATACTGATCGGCCGGGGTAAACGGATGTCGATTGATGCCAAAGCGCCTGCGCTACCGTACGATGTGATCGTGGCCGGGGCCGGTCCGGCCGGCGCCACCGCTGCCTACTATCTGGCCACTGGCGGCAAGCGTGTTGCGCTGCTGGAAAAAGCCTCCTTCCCCCGTGACAAGTTCTGCGGCGACGCCTGGTGTGCGCCGGCCCTCGACATCCTCGAAGACATGGGCGTGCTGCAACGGCTGGAAGCGGACGGGTTGATTCGCGACACCACCTCCGGCGGCTTCATCTCACCTTCGGGCGAGAGCTACATCAGCACCGGCCAGAACGGCGGTGCGCCCGGGACGCGCTGCTACGCTATCAAGCGGATCATTTGCGACGAGCGGATCGCGCGGCGCGCGGCGGAGGTGGGCGCGGAGCTGATCGAGAACGCGAACGTGGCCAGCGCGCAACTCGACGCGGACGGTCTGTGGACCGTGCGCTGTCACGACGGCCGCCGCTTCCGCGCGAAGATGCTGGTCGCGGCCGACGGCGCGAATAGCCGATTGGCGCGCGCCCTCGGCGTGGTGGCGACGGCACCACAGGCTGTCGCCAGTCGCCAATACATCAAGGGCGGCACGCACAACTTCAAGTCCGGCGGCGTGCTCTTCTACCCCAAGTACATCCTGCCCGGATACGTCGCCCTGTTTCGCCACTACAACGATGACCTCGACGTGGGCGCGTATGTCATCCCGGGCGGCGCGGTCACCAACGATCGGCTCGCGGAGGTGTACGAGAACGAGATCAAACACGATCCGTTCGTGCAGCGCGCACTCGGGCCGCGGGCCGAGCCCTTGGAGCGGGTCCGGATCGCGCCCATCCGCCTGGGCGGCGAGGCGCGCAGCTCGGCGCTGCAGTTCATGGCCGTGGGCGACGCGGCGGGGCAGACTGATCCGCTCACCGGCGAAGGCATTCACACCGGCATGATCGGCGGCAAGCTGGCCGCGCAAACCATCCACGAGTTGTTCACGCGCGGCGATTTCTCGGAAGCCGCGTGTGCGGTCTATCACCAGCGCTGGATGGCGGCCTTTGGGCGCGACTTCCGAGCTTCGGCGACGGGTGCGCGGATGGTCTATCGCGTCCCCCTGTTTTTGGATGCCGCCAACGTCGTGGCGCAACGCAAGGGCGACGCCTTCATGGCCGAGTTCGGCGCGGCGATGACCGGTGTGAAACCAAAGACCACCTTCTTGAAACCCAGCGTCGCGCTTGCAATGGGAGCCGAGGTCCTGCGTCAGTTCGTACGGCAGAAGCTGCTGCGCCCTTTTGCCTCGCAAGAGCAAGCGTACGCTGCTCACGCCGCCGAAGCCTCCGGGCGTGCGACGGCGTTCCCGAACGGTTGTCTCATCAGCAGTAGGGGTGCGGTGTAATCCGGCTTGTCGTTTCCCGCAGATCGGCAACGATAGCCTGCGCCAGAGCGCTCAGGTTGACCACCTGCCTCATCTACACCGGGGCCGTGCGGGGGAAGCCGAGCAAGTCCGCGCTGAGCTGTTCGATGCGCCGCGCGCCCGCCTGCACCTGATCGACGCAGTTCTCATGCTTGGAATCTTCTACGGTTGGTGGATTGTAGCGGTGGCGTTTCTCACCCACTGTGTGACCACCGGCATCGTCTTCTACAGCTTCGGCGTGTTTCTCACGGTGCTCACCGAGGCCTTCGGCTGGAGCCGGGCGGAAGTGTCGTGGGGTTTTTCGCTGGTGGCGGTGTGTGGCGCGGTCTACGCACCGTTTGTCGGCCGCATCGTAGATCGGCGCGGCCCGCGGCTGTCGCAGATCATTGGGGCGCTGGCGCTGGCCGGCGGCTTCGCGTTGTTGCGCGGCATCGAGAGCCGGCTCGCGTTCTACCTGGTGATGGGCGGCTTGGTGTCGCTCGGGGCGACCGCGCTGGGGCCGCTGCCCAGCAACACTGCCGTCGCCAACTGGTTCGTGCGCCGGCGCGGCCGGGCGCTCGGCCTGGCCACCGCCGGCATCTCTATGGGCGGGGTGATCTTCGTGCCGCTCACCCAATACCTGGTCGAGCATATCGGCTGGCGCAACGCCTTCGGCGCGCTGGCGCTGATAATCGTTGCCGTAGTGATTCCGCCGGTGGCTTGGCTGATGGTGCGACGCCCGGAAGATCTCGGGCTGTGCCCCGACGGCGGCGAGCGCGGCGGAGCCACCGGCCTCGATCTCGAGCTCGAGATCGAGCGCTCCCTGGCAGCGCCGGAGGCGATGCGGCAACGCAACTTCTGGCTGATTACGGTCTCGTTCGCGCTCACCGTGCTGGGGCTGTCGGCAACGCTCATCCACCAGGTTTCGTTCCTGCGCGACCGTGGCATTCCGGCCGGCGCTGCCGCCTGGACGCTGGGTGCCACTGCCGGCGTCGGCGTGGTCGGTAAGCTCGGTTTTGGATACCTGCTCGACAACTTCGATCAGCGCCACGTGATCGTCTGGTGCTTCGGCTTGCAAGCCCTCGGGCTCGCCTTGCTCATGGCCACGTTCAATGTCTGGACCCTGGCGCTGTTCGTGGTCGTCTACGGCTTCGCGATGGGCGGCAACGCTACGCTGCAAGCGACCATTCTGGGCGACTGCTTCGGGCGCCTGTACTACGGCGCGATCGCCGGACGGATGCAGCCATTCATCGTCATCGGCCAAGCCATCGGTACGCCGCTGGTGGGTGCGATTCGGGATTCGGGCGGCAGCTACATACCGGCGTTCGCGATGATTCTGGTGCTCAATGTGGTGGCCATGGCGTGCATCGCACGCCTGCGACTGCCGGGCAAGACGAAGGGCCCGCCCGGTTGATCGAACGGCAGTGGCCGCGATCGATGAAAAGACGGACGAAGGCGCGGTTTCAGGTGCCGGTCTTCTGAACGATCGCCTTCACACCGTGTGATCGGGTGAGTTTGCGGGCGGCCAGTTTTGCCTGCGGCTCGCTGCTGAAATCGCCCACCCGCACCTGGTAGTGGGTTCGCTTGCCTTTGCCGAGGCGCACGACGCTTGCCCGGTAGCCGTCGTTCACTACGGCGTTGCGCAAGCGATTGGCATTGCCCGCGCTGCGAAACGAGGCCAAGCGCACCTGATAGCGTACGCCGCGGGGTGCTTCCTCGTCATCGTCCCCGGCCGCAGGCGCCGTCTCGTTGGCCGCCGCAGCCCAATCGACCTCGCTGGCCGCGATAGTCAGGGTGGCCGGATCACTCTGCACGCTGCCCTCGACCAGCCGCTTGAGATCGCCCCACAGATCACGCGAGCCGAGCACGGCAACTAACAACTCGCGGTCTCCCACGGTCGCCGAGCCGACGAAACATTTCTTGGCAGCAATGGTCCAGCCGGTCTTGCCGATGACCTGGATTGGGGAATCCGACATCAGGAAGCGGTTGTGGCTGCGCAGTGCGATCTTGCGCGTGCCGCCAGCGGTGGGGGCGATGACCAAACGTTTGGTTTTCAGTACTTCACGAAACAGCGGGTAGCGCAGCCCATCATTGAAGATCGTGGTGAGGTCGCGGGCGGTGGAATAGTGGTTGTCGGCCGGCAGGCCGTGAGGGTTGACGAAATGCGTATTCATTGCGCCCAGCGCGCGGGCCTCGGCGTTCATGCGGCCGGAGAAACCATCCACCGAGCCGGCCAACCCCTCGGCGGCGACCACCGAGGCATCGTTCGCCGAGTTGAGCAGTATGGCGTAAAGCAGATCGTGCAAGCGTAGTCGCCAGCCCGGGCGAACGCTGATCTTCGAGGGCGAGGCTTGGGCGGCTTCGGCGCTGACCGGGAACGACTCGTTCAGCCGCCCGCTCTTGATGGCCAGCAGCGCGGTGAGAACCTTAGTGGTGCTGGCGTTGGGCAGCCTCAGATCCGGGTTGCGCTGCCAGAGGACCTGTCCGCTCTGGCGGTCAATCAGGATACCGGCTGTGGCCGTGATCGAGCCGCCGCGAGCCGCTTGGGCCGCGAGGGGAGAAGAGGCCAGCACGCAGAGGGCCGCCACTACCCAAGACCGTATGCGTTGTCCGCCCCTCATGACCTCCCCATGTAATGCCCCTCCTCGAGGCAAGCTGCCGTACTTTCTAATAAAATCGCATTGTTGTCAATAAATAAAACGCCGGCCCAGGTGCTTGTTCGCGACCGGCGGCGCTTGCCGTCCCTGGGCGAATGCAGCGGCAGACTGGCCGTGGCCTGCCTGCCGTCTTGCCGCTGCTATTCCCCTAGCTCCACTTCACGCAGATCGGGGCGGATGTGGGCGCCTTGGAGGAACATCCCGTGGAAGAAGAAGAGACTGATAACCAGCGGCAGTAGATAGTAGGCCAGGCGAAAGATGAGCACGGCCACAACGGCGGTCTCGAGCGGAACGGCGAGGCTGACGAAGACTGCGGCCATCGAGCCCTCCATTACGCCGAGGCCCCCGGGGATAAACGAGACCAGTGCGAGGATGGTGCCGAGTGCAAAGCCGACCACCACAAAGGTGAATGGGATAGGGTAGTGCAAGGCGAGAAAGGCCCCGTAAAGTATGCCGAGGGTCACGATCCAGTCGAGGAAGATCCACAACGCCGGCAGGGCCATGTGGGCCTTGCGCGCGAGCATGAACTCGATGCCGCGGTTCAAATTGCGTTGAAAGCGCCAGATGTGCATGCGAGCGGGTTTGCGGTGCGGTACGAAGCGGTGCAGCAACCAGTGCGCGCTATTGGCGAGCACGAACAGCGTACGCCGACGCAGGGCGCGGTGAAACAACAGCAGCAAAGCGATCACCGCGGCGCCACTGAATCCGATCAGTAGCACCACCATGGTGGCAAGGGCCCAGCCGTGGAGGTTGTGCCCGAGCACGAGGTAGCCGAACCCGAACAGCACAAATAGCAAGAGCGTGACGTTGGTGAGAAATGTCTGCGCCAGCGAGATCACCACGGCGGTGCCCGAAGGGATCGCCCGGCGGGTGAAGAAGTAGAGCCGCAGCGCAAAGCCGCTCAGCCCGCCGCTGGAAACCAGATAGTTCGCAGTGTTGGCCACAAAGGTTATCTTCAGCATCTCGCCGAACGGCACCGCCGCGCCGGCAGCATGGGCGATCCCCTGATACGACAAAGCCATCACCAAGTAACTGAGCACGGTGCAGCCCAACGGCAGCAGCAACAGCCATGGGTCGGCCTGCTGCACCACCCGCGCCATTTCGCGCAGATCAGTAAGGGCGAGCATCACCGCTAGCGCAACGACCCCCAAGGTAACGGCGAGCGGCAGGTACCACCGCGATGAAGCTACGGTTGCCGTGGTTCGAGCTGAAGTCTCCGCGGATTGCATCTTTCGCGCCGGGCTACTCACGACAGCCCCGCATTAGTCACTACCCTTGCCAGGGTCAACCCCGACGAAGGCTCGATCGTCTTCGCCGCTCATCATGATGATGAGCGCGACGCAACGGAGGCCGCAAGCAACCTGGCCGAGATGCAACTTGCGCCGCCGCGGCTGGTGCGACACAGTGCCCAGCCATGACAGACGAGCTTTCCGACCTACCGTTGTTCAGCGGCCCGCACATTCCGCGCGTGCGTTTCGAGAACGCGCTCGCTCGGCTCGACGTGCGGGCGGCGGTGGCGGACACCCCAGCGCAGTGGCGCGAGGCGGTGACCGCGATGGCCATGGCGCTGGGCACTGGCGGGCCGGCGCGCGCCGATCTCGAGGGCTTACGGCGTGCTTGGCGGCCGGGCTGGCCGCTGGTGATCGAGCGCACCTGGCAGCGGCTGGTGGGCTTGCGGCTCGACGCGCACAAGATTCCGCGCAGCCTGGACGGTGAACCGGCCGCCGCCTTCTTGCTGCGCGGCGGGGACGTTGCGCGTGCCGAGCTGTCGCTTCGTCGCCACCTCGCGCATCAACCGCACGACGCGCGCGCCTGGGAGTTGTTCGCCGACTTCGAGCCCGTACGCGGCGCCGCCCGCTGTGCCTTCCATGGCGGCCCGGTGCTGGAGGCGGCGGTGGCGGCGCTGCTCGATGCGATTGCCGAGGACGAGTTGCCAACGCCACCGGGTCCATGGCTGCTCGCTTATGGCTGGTTCGCGCACAAACTCGATCTCGACGACATCGCTCGGGCCGTGAGCGCCGAGGGCGAAATCGCTGCCGTGCCACTGCCGGTGATCGGTGACGCCAAGGCGTTTGCCTGGTACCTACTCGACGCCGGCGGCCGCCCGCTCGGACACCAGTCGGTCGGTGTGATCGAGGCCCGCGCGCGCTTGCAACGCATCAGCCCCGCCGCCTTCCGCCGCTATTTGGCGAGAGTCGAGCGCAAGGGGCTGTAGTGATCCGGTCAGCGCGCGGCGACCGGCTGCGCTTATCTCAGGGACGAGAGAACGAACGGACAAAAAGCTGCTCGATCGCCGCCCTGCCGTTGTCGCGCAGGTAGCGCGTTCCGGTGCCGGCGAAGTGGGTCTGGCGAACCACCGGCGCCGGCGCCGCTTGCCACGCCGAACCGGTCCACTGCGACCAGGCATCTTGGTCTTGATCGAAAACCAGCAACGACTTGTTGCACAGCTTGGCGAACTCGGCGCCCCAACCGGTGCCGCCCATCACCGTGCCGTCGTCCATGATCCGGCCCACGACAAAGATCTCCTGGGCGTTATTGACCTGGTGCCAGATGGTGCGCAGCACCTGCTTGATGTAGTCGGTGTCGGGGTAGTGGCGGTGCAGCAGCTTCGAGACGTACGCCAGGCTGACGTCCCCCTGGCGTAGCTCGGCGTGACTCAACGTGCGCACTCCGCGGGTGCGCTCGATCTGGTGCCCATCGAAGGTGAAATTCACTTCCTCGATGCCATAACGTTCGGCAGCCAAGCCAAAGGCCGCTTCCGCGCCCTTGAGGCCACCGCTGTACAACACGCAGTCGTTCGGATTCATTGGTTTGACGTCCTTCCTTATCAGCGTCCGCTCTTGCCTGCTGGTGAACGGGCGCGGCTGCTAGCCGATCGCGCCTTTCTCTTTGAGGCGGGCGATATCGTCCCAATTGTAGCCGTGCTCAAGCAGCACGTCTTCGGTGTGTTCGCCCAGCTCCGGCGCGGTGCGGCGGATGGTTGGGGGAGTGGCGCTGAACTCGATCGGACTACGCACCAGCTCGATCTCGTCACCGCTGCGGTGCGGGAGTTTCTCGAACGCCCCGATGGCGCGCGCCTGCGGATCACGCACGACCTCGGCGATGGTTTGCACCGGCCCCCACACTAGCTCGTAGCGGTCGAAACGATCGGCCCACTGCGCCAGCGGGCGGGTGGCGAAAACCTCGTCGAGCAAGGCAATCAACTCCAGGCAGTGCTGCACCCGGCTCATGATGTCGGCAAAACGCGCGTCGGTGAGCAGATCGGTGCGCTCGATGGCTTGGCAAAAGCGCGGCCAGTAGCGATCGGGCTGCAGCATGACCAGGTGAAACCATTTACCGTCTTTGGCCTTGTAGTGATTCCAGAGCGGGTTCGGCACGGCCCGGCCCAGCGGCGGGTTTGGGCCGACGCCGGTCACCAGACAGGTCTCTATGTCGGTGGCCATCATCCACAAACCGGCATGAAACAGCGAGAGCTGGATCTCCTGCCCCTCGCCGGTACGCTCGCGGTGGTAAAGCGCGGCGCAGACGGCGCCCGCCAACGACAGCGCGGCCAAGTGATCACCCATGGCCGGCCGCTGCGACGGTGGCGGCCCTTCGGGCTCGCCGAGGCACGCCATCGCGCCCGCGCGCGCCCAGAAGGCGGCGTAGTCGAAGGCGGCGCGGTCCTTCTCCGGGCCGGTGGTGCCGTAACCCGTCAGCAATGCATAGATCAGGCGTGGGTTGTCGGCGCGCACCTCAGCGGCCCCCAGCCCCGCACGCTGCAGCGCCGCGGGCCGCATGTTGGTGACGAAAACATCGGCGCGGTGCAGCAGCCGGCGCGCAACGGCACAGCCTTCGGGGGTATGAAGGTCGACGCTCACGCTGCGTTTGTTGCGATTGTCCAACTCGAAGGCCGGGTGCACCGGCAGGGCGAGAGCGATGCCCATCGCCATCAAGCCGCGCACCGGATCGCCGCCCACGGGGTTCTCGAGCTTGATCACGTCCGCACCCCAATCGCCCAGCACGGCAGCCGTGGCCGGGCCGGCCACCCACATGCCGAGCTCGACGACCTTGATGCCCTTCAACATCCCTGGATTGTGGTTCGCCTGCATCGGCCGATCCTGACCCAAGACGCGAGCAATAGTCAACGGCTACTGCCTTGCTGCGTCTCCGAGCGCGTTCCGGTGAACTCGGCCGTGCCTTCCGCTGGTGCAGAAGGACACTGAGGCGCGCTACTTGACGCCGACAACCGAGACGAAGCTGACGCAGCGACCCGGGGCACCGCCGAGGTTGTGCGTCATGCCTAGCTGCGGGCTCTTGATCTGGCGCGCGCCGGCTTCACCGCGCAGCTGCAGCCACATTTCGTACATCATGCGCAGTCCGCTGGCGCCAATCGGGTGCCCGAAGCTCTTCAGACCGCCGTCGGGATTGACCGGCTGCGGCCCATCACCGTCGAAGCGTCCGTCGAGCACGTCGCGCCAAGCCTGACCACGCGGCGAGAACCCCATGTCCTCCATCAGCACCAGCTCGGTGGGGGTGAAGCAGTCATGGACCTCGGCCATGCTAATCTCCTCGCGCGGGTCGCTTACGCCGGCCTGTTTGTAAGCGTCTTGCGCGCTGGCGACCACCTCGGGGAAGGTGGTGAAATCGTAGTCCTGGCTGTAGTAGCCGTGGGCCGGGCCAGCGGCGAAGGAGAGCGCTTTGATGAAGATCGGGTTCTGCGAGTACTTGTGAGCATCCTCGGCGCGACAGAGAACGGCTGCGGCCGCGCCGTCGCTGACACCCGAGCAGTCGAAAATACCGAGCATGCCGGCAACCGCCGGCGACTTGCAGATGGTCTCGATCGGCACTTCCTTGCGGAACTGCGCCTTCGGGTTCTTCGCCCCGTTCTTGTGGTTCTTCCAGGCAATGCGGGCCAGCACCTGCTTCAACTGATCCTCATCGACACCGAACTTCTTGGCGTAAGCCGGGGCGAGCAGCGCGAACGTGGCCGGTGCCGTCATGTTCGAGCGCGTGCCGTCGTTCGGCGGACTGCTCGAAACCAGCCCGGAGTAGCCGGAGTCTTTCAGCTTCTCGACCCCGATGGCCATCACCAGATCGTACGCGCCGCTGGCAACGGCGTAGGCGGCGTTACGAATCGCTTCGCTGCCGGTCGCGCACATGTTCTCCAGCCGGGTTACCGGCTTGTACGGAATCTTGAGTGCTTCGGAGAGCATGAGGCCCGAGACGCCGCTGCCCATCGTGCCGAGCCAGTAAGCGTCCACCTGCGCGGCCTCGACGCCGGCAGAGCGGTAAGCCTCTTGGGCGGCGTCGATCAGCAAGTCCTCGGGACCCTTGTCCCAGTGCTCGCCGAACGCGGTGCACCCCATACCAACGATAGCGACGCGATCCTTAATACCGTTGCTAGCCATGGTGGTCTCCTACTTGCGCAGCAAGCCGGAGTCAATTCGCGTAGCGGTCGATTCCCGTGGCGCCGGCGCGATGCGGTGACAATAATGGCCCTGCGGGGCGCGCTCTCGGGCGTTTTGTCTTGGCCCCCCGGTGAGCTGAGTCCGACGTTGTCCGACATTGCCGAGGCGGCGATTGCGGTGGGTCTTGCCGATCGCACCGAGATCGACGGGCTGCGGCTCGCTGGACTCACCGCGGGCACGAGAGAGAGCGGCGCCAGCGGCTGGGATCTTGGGCGCTTTGGGGCAGCAGCAGGAAGATGCGGAAGTGGGCTATTTGCCTGAAAACAAAGCGGAGAGGGGGGGATTCGAACCCCCGGACCCACAAGGGGTCACACGATTTCGAGTCGTGCCGTTTCAACCGGGCTCACGCACCTCTCCAACTCAGGCTTTCAGCCGCCAAGCTCAGGCGCAGCGAAGGCGCTGCCCGCCCGAGCCGAGCTGGCTCGGCGGGCGCGAAAGAACTCTTGCAGCAAAGCTGCGCTCTCGTCGGCGAGCACGCCGCCACGGACCTCGAAGCGATGGTTCAACACGCCGGTGTTCAGATCAAACACCGAACCGAGCGCACCCGCCTTGGTGTCCGCAGCGCCAAACACCACACGCGCCACCCGAGCCTGCATCAACGCCCCGACGCACATCGCGCATGGCTCCAGGGTCACGTACAGGCTGGCACCCGCCAGCCGATAATTGCCGCTCGCAATGGCCGCCCGCCGCAGCGCGGCGATTTCCGCGTGCGCGGTCGGGTCGCAACTGCCGATCGGCGCGTTGCGGCCCCAACCGATGACGACATCGTCTCGCACCACGATCGCTCCCACCGGCACCTCGCCGCTGCCGCCCGCGCGCGCCGCTTCCGCCAGCGCTCGGCGCATCCAAGCAATATCAGCGGCAATCTCGTCGCGCGCCAGTCCCGCGTGCATGATCGGCGACGCTACCACACGAGCTCCGCAGCGGCAACGCGCTTGCCGCCTTTGCGCTGGGGCCGCGGGCACGCTATACACGGCGGCCACCGCCGGAGGTTTAATGTTGCGAATCGGTGACAGCGTTGTCGTCATGTCAGCACCGGGCATTTTCACGGTCGTCGCCCTGAACGGGAACGTTGCCACAATTGAAAACGCCGCGGGCATTCAGAAGGTGGTGCTGATCCAAGCCGTGCGGCGGATCGAGCGACCGGCCGCGGCCCCCTAGTTCCTAACCGGGTTGCTGGCGGCCGCGCAGCCGGTTGAGGCGGTCGAGGTAGAGGCGCAGCGCCTCGATGCCGTCCGGACAAAACGCTTCACGTTGTGTGAGTTCGATGACCGCGTCGAGATCCATCCATTCCCCGTGTTCGACCTCGCTCGCCTGCAGGCACAGTGGGCCATCGTACATTGCGGTGTAGACGGCGCCGTTAACGTGGTTGCCGCTGTCGTTGAACTGGAAGGTCAGCACGCGGCGCAGCGACACGCCACGTACTCCCGCCTCCTCGCTCAGCTCGCGCTGCGCCGCACCATCGTAGTCCTCGCCGGCGGCGACCACGCCCCCGAAGGCCACGTCGAAGCAGCCGGGATAAATGTCCTTGCCGGCCGTTCGCCGGTGTACGAACAGCTGGCTCTGCTGATTGAACAGGAGGATGTAACAGCTGCGATGGCGCAACTGCTGCGCCCGCATCTGCCTGCGGGTGGCTTGGCCGATGACCTGGTCGTGCTCGTCGACGACGTCGACAACCTCCTCCGCAGCCATCGCGACGCCGGCTCAACCCGCTTCGCCTTCGCGGCGCATCTCCGCCGTCAACTCCTGCAACCAGCCGCTGAGTGATTCCAGGAATTGCTTGCGCAGCTGCCGCTGCCGCGGCGTCAGCTTGGAGAGCATTTCCTCTTTGGCGCGACCGGGGTCGCCTTCGACAACGAATTCCTCGTCCACCACCACGCTCAGCAGCATCGGCCGGCGGCCGTCCCACTGCTCGGTGACCGGGAAGCCGAAGTCGCGCAAGCCGCGTTCCCAGGTGGCATCGATTTCCACCCACTGGCCATCCACCTGAATCTGAAGATAGTCGTGCAGATCAACGATCTCGTTCTTCAACAACAGCGCCTGCATTGGTTCCGGGAACGGCAGCGGCGACTCGTTGAAGCGATGGCGGCAGATCATGTTGCGCACCCGCAGGCCCAGCAGGCGCAGGAGCTCGCCGAGCAGGTAGTGCTTACCGGAGCAGGAGCCGGCGCGCCGGCGCAACACTTCGGCGGGGTCGCGGCTGGCGGGATAGACGTAGGGGATGTCGCGCACGGTCTCGAACAACGCGATGCGCGCCGCCAGCGGATCGCGCCCGGCGGTCCACTCAGCGAAGGCCGCGCGTATGATCTCCTGATTCATCAGTAATGTGCTCCACAGACCTGAGCTGTCTTGGCAAACTCTCAGCGAACTCTCGACACGATGCCGTTGCTTGGGAGGGGGTTAGATCAACCTGGTTTCCGGCGAGATCAATTTCTTACCTGGCTTTACCTGCGGAAGCCACTGCCGCCATCTCGGGCTGCGATCGAGCCGTACCTTACTGCCAGAGCCCGGCCGCCGTCAAATTGCATCTCATGCCCGCGCGCCATCCGCCCGCCGGCGAACGGCGAAGCGCGCGGCTTCCTCCGGCGTGTTGACGTTGCGGAACGACTCCGCCGCGCCCGCCACCGCGCGCATCTCGGCCTCGGCGATAAACTCGACTCGCAGCTGAGGCAAGAACTCGCGGATAGCCCTGGCGCCCCGTTCAATCGCCCGCGCAATCGCGGCTCGCAAGCGGGTCGCGTACAACGCATGCAAGGGCTCGATGTCACCCTCCCACTCGGGAATCACCGCATCTTGACCGTGCAGTCGCGAGACCAGATACACCATCGGCTCCACCCGCAGGAAGGGCATGTCACAGGCAACCACGAAGGCGTAGGGATAGCGGATGCGGCCCAACCCCGCATGCAGACCGCCTAAGGGACCGAGCCCCGGAAGCTCGTCGCTAGTCACTTCGACGGCGAACTCGCGATAGCGCTCGGGGTGATTGCTGACCACCACCACCTGAGGAAAGCAGCGTTGCAGCAACCCCAATGTCCGCTCGAATACGAACTGGCCGTCGACAGTGAGAAAGGCTTTGTCTTCGCCGCCCATGCGACTGTTCTTGCCGCCGGCGAGGATGATCGCCCCAACCTCCTCGCTCAGATAGCTGGGGCCGGCAACGCCACGCCGGCCGCTCGGCACTGCGGCTTCTGACTCGGATCTCTGGATAGACACGCCGGGTACCGCTAGTCGGGCGGAGGATAAGAGCCGCACGCGAGTCAGTCAACCCTCGACAACTGGCGCCAAGCGACCGGCGACCTTGACGTTCGCGGGCGAGATCTTGTACGGTCCGAAAGCGCGCGCCAACCGCAGCCTCAACCGATGAGCCAGACTCGACTGCGCCCTGCCCGCCCCGCGTGCGCCAAGGCCACGGCCATGATCGCCGGCCTAGTGCTCCGCCAGTTGACTCATTTGCCCCATCGCCGCCGCGTTCGGTGGCGGTGGGCAGCTCAGCAACAACTGCGGCGACAGCTGCTTGCGAATACGGCCGGCCGACCACCCGAAGTGCCGGCAGATCGACTCGAAACTGAACGGGTGATCGTCGCCTTCGGCCAGGAAGTAGCGCTGCGCCCGATCACGTTCCATCGGGTCGCGATGCTCGAGATCCCAGAAGGCGGATTGCATAACCGCCAGTAGCAAGCGTTCTTCCGGGGTGGTCACGTGATGCTTGGTTTCAACATCCGTTCCGAAGCGCATGGTCCGACGCCTTACCACCAAAAATTAGCCGGAGCAATAAAATAATGAAGCCATCTGCGCGGCCTTCCGCCCCGGCTTCCTCCCGCCCCTTGGGCCTCGAACCAACGGTCGTCGTTCTGGGGCTGGCGAGCCTGCTCAATGATACCAGCAGCGAGATCATCTACCCGTTGCTACCGGCCTTCCTCAGTTCGGTGCTGGGGGCGGGGCCGGCCTTTATCGGGCTCATCGAAGGCGTAGCCGAGTCCACCGCCAGCCTACTCAAGCTGTTCTCCGGTTGGCTGTCGGACCGCTGGCAGCGGCGCAAGCCTTTGGTGGTCAGCGGCTACGGGGTGGCGGCCGCGGTGCGGCCGCTGATCGCGTTGAGCACGCATCCCTGGCACGTACTGGTGATCCGCTTTCTCGATCGTACCGGCAAGGGTATTCGCACGGCCCCGCGCGATGCCCTGCTGGCCGACGCCAGCTCGCCGGCCGATCTCGGCCGCTCGTTCGGTTTCCATCGCGGCATGGACCACGCCGGGGCGGTTCTCGGCCCGCTGCTGGCATGGGCGCTGTTGTGGTTCTTGGGTGGCAATTACCGCGCGGTGTTCGCGCTGGCAGCCCTTCCGGCACTGGCTGCCGTAGTCGTCTTGGCGGTAGCGGTGAGCGAGCCGAGATCACACGCACCCCGTGCACCGGTGACGCTGCGGTTCACCGACCTGGGGCCGGAATTTCTGCGCTATCTGGGCGTCGTCCTCATCTTCACTTTGGGTAACTCCAGTGATGCTTTCCTACTCCTGCGCGCGCAGCAACTGGGCGTACCGCTAGGGCAGCTGCCGCTGCTGTGGGCCGCCTTGCACGCGGTTAAGACCGCCAGCAGTGTTCCGGGCGGTACGTTGTCGGACCGTATCGGTCGCCGCCGCGTGATCGGGCTGGGGTGGCTGCTGTATGCCGGCGTCTATGCCGGCTTCAGCGCCGCCGAGGGACCAGTGGCGGCATGGCTGCTGTTTTGCGTCTACGGGTTATTCTTCGGTCTGACGGAAGGAGCCGAGCGCGCCTTGGTAGCCGATTTCGTCGCCCCTGAGCATCGCGGCGCCGCCTACGGCCTCTACAACCTCGCCGTCGGCATCGCGGCTCTGCCCGCGAGTTTGCTCATGGGTGGGCTGTGGTCGTTGGCGGGCGCCCCGGCCGCCTTTGGCTTCGGTGCGCTGATGGCGTTGCTCGCCGCCGTCTTGCTGCGGGGCGCGCCGCTCCCGGTCGGCGAGCAGCGCCGCTCGCGTTAGCACCACCTATCCTTCGATCATCTGCAGACGCCGCAGGCCGTACCTGGTCGAGACCACGAACACCAGCACACTGATCGCCAGTGCCGCCGCCAACGAGGCAGCTATGCTCACCCAGGTTGCCGTGCTCACGGCGCTGGCGCGCAGCCAGCTCATGAATAGTACGTACACCGGCCAGGCTTCGAGCACCACAACCAAGCCGATGAACGACATGCACAGGATCATGTAGACCAAGCCACCGGTGCTGGCTGCGACTCGCGCGGCGTTATCCGCCTCGAAGTTCGGGTAGGTCACGCCTACCGCCAGGCCGAGGCTGACGATGCCGAAGCTGATCGCGAACAGGGTCACCGACGACAGCCACATCATGAACGGCATCACTCGCAGATAGGAGTTGGTCGCCAGCACCAACACCTCGCCCAACACCAGCAGCGGCAGCAGCCCGGACCAGAACTTCGCCCACCACACCCGGCGCAGCTCGAGCGGCGCGGTTCGCAGCACCCACAAGGCCTTGCCCTCCAGGCTGATGGACGGGTAGATGAAGCGCACCGCCACCGCGGCCACCACGAATCCGGCCAAGGCCAGATTTAGGAAGGCAATCACGTTCTTGAAGTAGAAGGTCACCAGCGGGCTGCCTTGCAGCGGCAGCACGCTGAAATTGTAAACGTACACCACCACCAGCGCGAGCAGGAGGATCAGCTGCGACCACTGGCTGGTATCGCGAAAGAACGCCTTCACGTCCTTGATCAAGATCAGCCGCGTTTGCATCGCGAACGGCGCACTCACCAGTCGCAGCGCGCTTTCCCACGCCGGCCGTCGTGTCAGCCGCGCTTGGCGCCCCTCCTGCGCCTTCGTCCAGCCGGGCAAGAACAGCCGCCGCAACGCCCACTCGCTGCCCATCGCCGTCACCGCTGCCGTGCTCAGCAGCAGCAGGTAATAGAAGCCGGGTGACCCGGGGCGCAGGCCGAGTAGCGGAAACACTGCTTCTGTGGCCCAGGTGCTGGGCAACAACGGCGAACTCGGTGCCTGCATCGCCCCGAGGAAGTCCATGAAGTCGGCGAAGGCCTCGGGGTTGACCAGTCGTTCCGGCTGCAACATGCGGATGAACAGGTACAGCACCGCCACCGCCACGATCGAGAGCAGCAACAAGATGTCCTTGGTGCGCCTGGCCGGAAACACGTTGACCAGCACCGCGGTCAAGGTGGTCCCGATGGCCGCGGGGATGACCAGGAACGGCGGCAAGGTCAGCGCCACCGCCAGGTAAAACATCGGGCCGGTGTGATGCACCACCCCGTACGCCAGGAAGGCGGGGACTGCGAACAGCAGCACCATCCACGACGAGTCGATGATCGTTTCCGCGAAGCGGTTGTAGAAGAAGCGCGCCGGCGGAATCGGCGCCGCCACCAGGCGGTCGAGCTCGCGCGACAGGAAGAACGTCGACAGCGAGGTGACGATGTTCGAGAACAGCAGCACGGAGAAGAAGGTCATGAACACCATGCCCAGCAGCTTGTAGGTGAGCACGGGGCCGAAATCGGGGATCGACAGGAAGTAGCGCAGCGCGCGCGCAAAGCCGATGAAGACCGCCACTCCGAAGCCGAGTGCGACCACGCTCAGCACGCCCGCCTGCAGGCGGCCCGCACGGGTCAGCCGCCGCCGCCGGTTGCGCGCTGCCAGCCACCGCGGCTGCAACAGGAAGGCAAGCGCCCGCAGTTCACTCGGCGCCGGCCACCGCAGCGGGCGCACGCCGCTCCCCGGCGCTGCTATCGCCAAGCCCTCGCCTTCAGGTACCATTGTCACTCTCGCACGCCGCCGATGCCGCCGTGATCGCCATCGAGTCCGCCGGTGAGGCTGAGGAAGACCGCTTCCAGCCGCAGCTGCTCGCCGCTGCCGACCTGGGCACGCAACTCGTCCACCGTCCCCAGCGCAATCATGCGGCCTTGGTTGATGATGCCGATGCGATCACAGGTCTCCTCAGCCACCTCCAGGCTGTGAGTCGACATGAAGACACTGACGCCGTCATCCGCTAGCTGGCGGAAGGTGCGTTTCAACAAGCGCGCCCCGCGGGGATCGAGCCCGACCATCGGCTCGTCGACGATGAGCAGGCGCGGGGCATGAATGAGCGCCGCCGCCATCGTCAGCCGCTGCTTCATCCCGTGCGAGTAAGACTCCACCAGCTCGTCAGCCCACGCCGCCAGATCGAACAGGTCGAGCCATTCTGCCCGCCGCCGCTCCATGGTCCCATCCGGCACACCGTACAGCCCGGCCACAAAAGCCAGGAACTCATTGGCAGTCAGCTTCTCATAGATGTACGGCCGGTCGGGCACGAAGCCACAGAGCCGCTTGGCTTCGAGCGGATGCGTGCGCAGGTCGAACCCATTGAGGAACACGCCACCAGCGGTCGGCTGGAGCAAGCCCATCATCATGCGAATCGTGGTGGTCTTGCCGGCCCCGTTGGGACCCAAGAACCCGAAGATCTCGCCCGGCGGCACCGACAGCGTTACGTGATCGACCGCCAGCACCTGGCCGTAGCGTTTAGTGAGGTCACGCAGTTCGATCATGGTCGGGTCATGCTGGCGTGCAATGGCGAGGATTGCAATATCGGTGCCCCGTCCTTCCGGCTTTGGCGGGATAGCCGCAGCCCTCTGCCGACGCCTCGCGGCCCGACAACGAGGCGTCACTTGCGACACCAGCAACTATAGCGAGCGCTCAGTTCTGGCTGCGCAGGCGCACGGGACGCTCGTGCCGCGGCCCGATCCAGCGGAACCGGCGCAGGTTCACGATCCCGTTGCGGTCGAATACCACCCCCTCGTCTTCCAGGAGCTGGCGCTGTAAGTCGGGGCGGTAGAGGTCGCCGCGGTAGCTGATGCGCCCAGCGGCGTTGATGACACGCTGCCATGGGACGCGGTCGAGTTCTGCGCGCGGCAACCAATGCAGCGCGCTGCCCACTGCCCGTGCCGCGCGCGGGTGTCCCAAGATCGCCGCCACCTGGCCGTAGGTCGCCACGCGTCCCGCAGGGATGAGCCGCACGGTACGATAAACGGCGCGAGCGAAGGGCGAGGCCGCACCGGCGCTTGGGTGCTTGATCGCAGCGCTCATGCTTCGGGCTTGGGAAACACTTGCATGAAGGGCTTCAGCTCGACGCGATTGAAGACGCCGTTCGCCAGGTAAGGATCGCGGCTGGCGATCTCCCAGGCTGCGGCGCGCGAGTCGGCCTCGATAACGATCAGGCTGCCGCTGCCATCGGTGAATGGGCCGGCGAGCAGCACACGCCCGGCCTGCGACAGCGGCTCGAGGTGCGCCAGGTGTGCCGGCCGCTGCTGCGGCCGCTTTTCTTTGGCGTCGGGCGCGTCGTGCCCAATGATTACAAACAGCATAACTGCCTCCAGCGTTGCGGTTGCGCTGGCGAGCACGTAAGCTCTCGCCGCGAAGCCGCTGCCACAATGTCCGAGGAACATCAACCCACCACGCCGACAGCGATCGAACAAGTGGTCGCCACTCTGGAGGAGCTGGCGGTCGTTTTCGGCGAACCTGCGCGCGCGGTGATTCCAGTCGTGCGCGCCCGGCTGATTGAGGCGATGGCAGCGCGCGACCGCGGCGATCGCGCCACCGCCATCGCCCGCATCAGCGAGGCGATGCACCAGTTGGCCGGACTGGCCGATCGCCTTGATCCCGCCGAGGCGGTGCTGATGCGCGCGCTGGCACAGAGCTTCCGTAGTGCAATGACCTGTGGTGATCAGGCGAGCGCGGAGCAAGCCGCCGCCGTCATGTTCGAGCAGTCAGGCGCACGCCCGCGCAAGCGCTCCTAGCCCCGGCCAGAGAAATGACTGCCAGCGCCCCGCGCTGAGCACCCGCCGCTCCCGGCGCGACGGCCGTAGTGCACTCGCTCACTCGGCGACGATGTCGGCCGTAGTCACTAGCCCGGCACCGGCGTGCCTCATTTCGTCCAGGGCGCGCGCGCTGTCGTTCGGGACGCCGCCGGCTCAAGCGGCTCAAGCCGTGTGCCTCTAAGCCTGCGCTTCGCAGGCGGCGAAGTAGCCGATCGCATCCATCGCCGCGCGCACCCGCGTGGCTTCGCGCGGAGACAACGTCCGCTCCACCAACGGGAACAGCAGCGTGTCTTCACGCCGGATGTGATCGCGCATCAGCGCCGTCAACCGCTGCACCCCAGCACGCAGCGGTCCGCCGACACTCTGCCCACCCACCGCGGCATCGACGGCATCCTGCACCAGTTCGATCAGCCGGCGTTCTTCCTCGTGCTCGGCGCGCAGCGAGCGGGTGGCACCGGCAGCCAACGCCGGGTCGCGCTCAAGCGCCGGAAACAGCACTTCCTCCTCTTTGCGCTGGTGTTGGCGGGCGTTGTGAGACAAGAAGCGTACGGCCTGCAGTATCCGCCTCAGATCACCCTGGTGCGCCGCTTGCTCACAGCGCTCGATCTCCTCCAGCAGGGCGCGATGCTCGCGTGCCAGACCGCCGGTGATCTCCCGCGGCAGTGTCAAAACCATGAGTGCAAACAGCTCGACGGTAACGCGAAACGAACTCGCGGCGCTTCACGCCCGCCCGTGGTGCAGCCCTTCGACGAGGTAGGGATCGTTCTTCGCCAACAGCGGGACCGCCACCAGGGCGCGATCCACCACCAGTACAAACAGCGCACCCAGAGCCAAGAACACCGCGACGTCCAGAATACCCGGACCACCGTAGCCTTGCCGCACCGCCGGCGCCACCATCAGAAAGATGTCGAGCCAACGCCCGGCGAGCACCAGCAGGCTGACGCGCAGCATCGCCCGCTCCGAACACTTGGTGGCGCGCGGCAGCAGCACGACAAACGGGATGACCCAGTTGATCACCACGTTGAGGTAGAACAGCACGGCCCAGCCGCCGCTGGTGCGGGCCAGATAGTAAGGTGTTTCCTCGGCCATGTTGGTGTACCAGATCAGCAGATACTGCGAGAACCACAGATACATCCACACGGTGCAGAAGCCGAACAGCAACTTACCGAGGTCGTGGAAATGACCGCCGTTGAGGTACGCCAGTTCACCGCGGCGGCGCAGCAAAACAATGGTGACCGCCGTCACCGCCACCGCTGCGCTGAGCAGGCCGGAGATGTTGTAGAAGCCGAAGAGCGTGCTGGCCCAATGCGGCTCGAGACTCATCAGCCAGTCGATGCTGGCGAGCGAGAACGAGAACGGGAACACCACCAGCAGCAGCGCCGACAGCACGACGCTGCGCTGCGTGCGCTGGGGCTTGCCGTCGCCATCCTGTTGCACCGAGTTGCGCCGCAGCGCGACCGCGAAGGCGATCCAAATCGCCAGTATCACGATCATGCGTAGGGCGAAGAACGGCACGTTGAGGTAGCCGGTCTTGGCCTGCAGTACGGCATCGTGCGCCACCGCCTCGGCCTGGGCCCAATGATAAAGCTGCGGTGCGCCGGCCAGCATCACCACGGTGGTGAGCGCACCCACCGGCAGGTAGGCTGCCAGGGCTTCGGGCACACGCTTGAGTGCGCTGTGCCATCCGGCGTTGGCCACCGACAAGATCGCCAGGAATACCAACGCTCCCAGGGCCAGAGTGAGGAAGAAGAAGCTCGAAGTCAGCATGGTTGACCACGCCACTACCGGTGACACGACAGTGCCGGCAAGGAAGGCCGGCAGGCCGCAGCCGGCTGCTGCCAGCAACCAGGGCCGCAGTTGCGGGGATAAGTACGAAGCCGGTTTCCTCACGGCTGCTCTCCTGGCGCACTCGGCGCTTGCGCCGTCTGCACCGCTGCGGCTTGCAGCGCGCGCAAGTAGTGAATCACCTGCCAGCGATCGTGGGGTTGCACCTGCGCGCCGTGCGACGGCATCAGATTCTGCCCGCGCGTGATGATGTGAAAAATGTGGCCGTCGGGAATCGTGCGGGCACGCTCGGCGAGCAGCGACGGGGGCTTGGAGAACTTCGGGATCATCGGACCGTCGCCCGCGCCAGCGGCGCCGTGACAGGGGAGGCAGAAGGTCTCGAAGACCTTCTGCCCACGGGCGAGCACTGCCGGCGATGGCGCCAGCGGATTGTGCAGCTGGCGGCCGGCATCGGCGGCCTCGCCCGGACCGACGCCGTAGCGAAACGGCACCGCGCCGCGCGCGATGGTGTTGGGGGCCGGAGCCAGCATGGTCTTGCCGTCGCGCGTGATCGGGTTGGGCGAGTACGCTTCGTAGGCCACCGCGCTGACCATATCGGGGAAATACTCCCACCGCGGCGTCGTCGGATCGGTGCTGCAGCCGGCAGCGCCGAGGACCACGACGACGAGCAGCCAGGCTGGCTTCATCAGCAGGCCTCCGCGAAGGCCGTCTCTACCGCGCCGGCGCGGCGGCACAGCCCGCGCGCTCCGGTCTCATCGAAGCGGCCATCGGCGGCCAGTGCCAGCGCAAAGCGATCGTTGGTGACGCGCTCGGGCACGAAACGCTGCGGCCGCCGCGGATACAACCCGGCCCGCACCAACAGCGCCGCCACCGTTCCCAACCCGGCCAACAACACCGTCAACTCGAAGGTCACCGGAATAAACGCCGGCAGGGAATTGAGCGGCTTGCCGCCGACGTTGAGCGGCCACGACACCACCGAGGCCCAATACTGAAAGCCGAGCGCAAAGCCGAGGCCGACCAGCGCAAAGCCCAGACACACCGCCGTCAGGCGCGATGGGCGCAAGCCCATCGCCTCGTCCAGCCCGTGCACCGCGTAGGGCGTGTAGATGTCGTAAATGTTGAAGCCCGCCTCGCGCGCCGCGGTGGTCGCCGCGCGGATGTCGTCCTCCTCTTCAAACCAGGCCACGAACAGACGTGCACTCATGCCACAGCCCTCTCCGGCTCCACCGGACGCAGGCGCACACGGCTCTCGCCCAGCACGCCCTTCACCTCGCCGATCGACACCATCGGTAGCACCCGCGTGAACAGCAGGAAGAAGGTGAAGAACATGCCGAAGGAGCCGAGCAAAGTTCCGATTTCCACCCAGCTGGGGTGGTACATCACCCAGCTCGAGGGGATCAGGTCGCGATGTAACGAGGTGACGATGATGACGAAGCGCTCGAACCACATGCCGACGTTGATCACCAGCGAGAGCGCGAACAGCGCCACCGGGCTGGTGCGCAGCCGCTTGAACCACATCAGTTGCGGCGCCAGCACGTTGCAGCTCACCATCGTCCAGTACGACCAGGCGTAGGGACCGCCGATGCGGTTCATGAAGGCGAAGCGCTCGTTGGGGTTGCCGGAGTACCAGGCGGTGAAGAACTCGGTGGCGTAGGCGACGCCGACGATGCCGCCGGTCACGATGATGATCTTGGCCATGTTTTCCAGGTGCTTGATGGTGATGAGGTGCTCCCAGGCGAGCACCCGTCGCACGATGATCATCAGCGTCAGCACCATGGCGAAGCCGGAAAACACCGCGCCGGCGACGAAGTACGGCGGGAAGATGGTCGCGTGCCAGCCCGGCAGCACCGCGGTGGCGAAGTCCATCGAGACGATGCTGTGAACTGACAGCACCAGTGGTGTCGCCAGCGCCGCCAGCAGCATGTAGACGGTCTCGTAGCGCGACCAGGTACGGTGTGAGCCGTTCCAACCGAGAGCGAGCACGCCGTAGACCCCGCGCTGCACCCGGTTAGTCGCCCGGTCGCGCGCCGTGGCCAAGTCGGGGAGCAGGCCGATGTACCAGAACACCGCCGAGATGATCAGGTAGGTGCTGATGGCGAACACGTCCCACAGCAGCGGCGAGCGGAAGTTGACCCACAGGCTGCCGCGCGTGTTCGGGTACGGCAGCGCCCAGAACGCCAACCACGGCCGCCCCATGTGCAGAATCGGAAACAGCCCGGCGGTACAGACGGCGAAGATGGTCATCGCTTCGGCCGCGCGATTGACTGCCGTACGCCACTTCTGCCGGAACAAGAACAGGATCGCGGAGATCAACGTGCCGGCGTGACCGATGCCGATCCAGAACACGAAGTTGGTGATGTCGAAACCCCAGCCGACGGTCTTGTTGAGGCCCCAGACCCCGACGCCCTTGCTCAGCAACAGATAGATGCAGTAAGCGCCCAGCATGAAGGCGCTGAACGCAACCACAAACGCCGACCACCAGGCCAGGCCCGGGCGGCGGTCAAGCGGTGCACAGATCTCCTCGGTGATCTCGGCCAAAGTGCGCTCCGCCGTCACCAGCGGCGGCCGCAATGAACTCCGATGTGCGTGGCTCATACTGCCCTCCCATGGTCTCGCACGCGCGCCAAGTAACGCACTGCCGGCTCGACGTTGAGCTCGGTCAGCAAGCGATAGGCGCGGCCGCTGCCCGCCAGTTGTGCCACCCGGCTGTTGCGGTCATTGAGATCACCGAAGACGATCGCTCCGGCCGGGCAGCTCTGCTGGCACGCGCTCTGAACCTCACCGTCTTGCAGCGGGCGGCCGTCCAGCCGCGCCCGCGTCTTGCCTTCCTCGATGCGCTGAATGCAGAAAGTGCACTTTTCCATCACCCCGCGGCTGCGCACCACCACCTCGGGGTTGAGCACCATGCGCTCGGTGGCGTTGCGTTCGTAGTCGAACCAATTGAAACGCCGCACCTTGAAGGGGCAGTTGTTGGCGCAGTAACGAGTACCGATGCAGCGATTGTAAACTTGCGCGTTGAGCCCCTCGGAAGTATGCGTCGTCGCCAGCACCGGGCACACCGTTTCGCACGGGGCATTCTCGCATTGCTGGCAGGTCATCGGCTGAAACAGCACGCGCGGCTCCTCTGCACTGCCGGCGTAGTAGCGGTCGATCCGCAGCCAGTGCAGCTCGCGCCCGCGCCGGACTTCATCGACGCCGACGATCGGGATGTTGTTTTCCGCCTGGCAACTCACCACGCAGGCAGAACAGCCGGTGCAGGCCGACAAATCGATCGCCATCGCCCAGCGGTGGCCCGGGTATTCGTACTTCGACCACATCGAGTGACCACCGGCGTCACCGCCGTGACCGGTCTGGGCCGCCCCGGGGAGCTCGCGTACGTCGAACTCGCGCACCAGGTCGCGCTCGCCGAGGGAGTCCTGGGTCTGTGTGCGCGCCAGCTCGATACGCTCCCCGGTGCGAGCGATGGTCGCAGCGGCGCCCGGGCGACCGGCGCTACCGGCGAGCGTGAAGGCGTTGCTGCCGACGCCGCTGCCGAGCGGGCCGGCGTGAGTACGGCCGTAGCCGACGGCCACCGCCACCACCCGCGGATGGGTGCCGGGCTGAATCGCCGCCGGCACCTTGAGGCTGGCCCCGCCGACCGCCAGGGTGACCAGCTCGCCGTCCTCCACCCCGAGTTCCTTGGCGGTGGCCGGCGCTAGGCACGCGGTGTTAGTCCACGTCACTTTAGTCAAGGGATCGGGGAGTTCCTGCAGCCAGCCGTTGTTGGCGAGGCTGCCGTCGAGCAGCGCCACCGGCGAATACAGCACCACCTCCAAGCCGGCCGGCGCCGGGGCCGGTGCGCGGCTAGCCAAGAGCGCGCTAACCGCTTCGGGCTGATACACGGCCGGCAGCGGCTCAGGCGCGTAACGCGCTACCCCGTCACGGACCGAGCGCTCCCAGAACTCATCGAAGTCGGCGGGCTTATCGGCGGCGCGCTTGAACACCTCCGAGCGCCAGCGATCGCGCACGAAGTCGTACGCTGCCTTGTTGCCGCCCGCCCACACCAGCAGCGACTCGAACGCCGGCCGCGTATCGTACAGCGGGGCCACCGCCGGCTGGGACAGGCTCAACACCCCGCGCTCGGCCTCGTGATCGGCCCACGACTCGAGGAAGTGGTTGGTCACGGCTAGATGTTGGCAGTGGCTGGCGGTCTCGTCGGGCCGGTCGCTGGCAGCTACCGTCAGCTCGACTTTGGCCAGCAACTCGCCGAACTCCGCGCCGCTGGGGTGGGAGTAGACCGGGTTGACGCCGGCGATGATCACGGCCGCCACCTCGCCCGCACGCAGTTCCGCGAGGAATTCCTCGAAGCTTTGCGACTCGGGCAGCAGCACGCCATCACTGACGGCAACGGTGTTACCGATGTTGCCGAGCGCTTCGTTGATGCTGTTGACCAGCACCTGCGCCGCCACCTCGCCGCTGCCGCACAGCACCAGGCTGGCGCCGCGTGCCCGCTCCAATTCGCCGGCAATCCGCTCGACCACCGCAGTGTCCACCCCATTTGAGACCGCCGGCACCGCTACTCCCAGCCGCGCCGCTAGCGCCTGCAAGGTCGCCAACTGCTGCGACGGCGCCAGCGTCAGCCGCACGTCCGCATTCGACCCGGTCAGAGTCAGATGCGACTCGATCTGGAGGTGGCGCAGCATGCCGCCGGCGCGGCTCGGATCGCGCGCGTTCACATACTGGCGGGTAAACGCCACCGGCTGCAGCCAGGTGCCGAGGAAGTCGGCGCCGAAGCTCACCACCGGCTGCGCGCTTTCGAGCCGGTAGGCCGGCAACGCCGACACGCCGTGGGTCTGGCGATGGGCCTCGGCGATGGCATCGAGCCCGAATGGATCATGACGCACCCGGCGCGCGGTCGGATACTTGGCGACAAAGCGTGCGATCGCCGCTTCTGCCGACGGCCCGACGTAGGCCGGCACCACCACCCGAAGGGCGCGGCCAGCAGCGGCCAACTCGCGCAGCTTGTCGCGCACGGCCTTGTCTAGGTCCTTCCAAGTAGTGGGCTTGCCCGCTGTGCCGGGCGCGATGGCACGGCTGGCGTCGTAAAGCGAGAGCACCGCCGCCTGCCCGACCGCGCACACGCCGCCGCGTGAGACCGGATGCAGACCGTTGCCTTCAACCTTGATCGGCCGGCCCTCGCGCGTCTTGAGCAAGATGCCGCATGCCGCGGGGCAGGCAGCACAGGTCGAGGCGTACCAACTGGCCACGCCGGGGGTAAGATCGTCGGGCTGCTGAACGTAGGGAATGACCTTCTCGACGGGCGCGCGGCTGCATGCAGCTGCCGCGGCCGAGGCCGACAGCCCCATGATCTTGAAGAAGTCGCGCCGACTCCAGGTGGTAACGTCCGACATGCGCTCCGCCTACTAGTAGTGACAGGCCGTACAATCGGTCGACGGCGCCGGCGCGGTAGCAACCCGTTGCGCGGTTTGGCGGTGGCAATCGAGGCAAAAGCCCATCGTCATGTCGTGCTCCTGGCGAACCCGATCCATCGTCTCGATCGGACCGTGGCAGGTCTGACACTTCAGTTCGCCGCCGGCGACGTGACGGGCATGGTTGAAATGCGAATGGGCCGGGAAGCGATGTACCCGCACCCACTGGATCGGCGTATCCGACTCGACCGCCGCCGCGAGTTTCTGGACCTCGGGCGAGTCCTTCTTCACTTGGGTGTGGCAATTCATGCACAGGCTGGCGGCAGGCACGCCGGCGTGGCGCCCGCGCTCGGCGGCGTAGTGGCAATAGAGGCACGCCATCTTGTAGTCGCCGGCGTGCACCTTGTGGGAATAGGCAATCGGTTGGACCGGCTCATAACCCCGCTGGGTGCCTCCGAGGTCCCCGATCTCACAGCCGGCGGTGACCAGCAGGATCAACGGCAGCCAGACCACTAGCCGCACCAACCGATACAACTGGTCAGTGGTATCCATTACCCGCACCGCCGGCTCCCTTGAGCAACGGGTGTGCCGGCATGGCTCGGCCGTCGATTGGTGCTCGGTCGTGACCATCCAGGGCCCGTGACCCGGGTCGTGGATAGCTCCGGTTGCGCGGCGTATAGGGCGGTATACAGGCCGGCGACCGATCCGCTATATTGCGGGGGTGTCGCGTAGCAGACTGGCAACGTTTTTCTGCGGTCCCGCGACGGCGGTGCCCGCCGGCACCGTGTCTGCATGGTCATACCGCCTGAGCACACTGGCAATGGGCTATCGCACGAGGATGGACACGGTAGCTTCGCGCCCGGGCTCGGAGAAATGAATCGAAAGCCGGAGCCGGCCGTGCCATCCCATACCGCAAGCCTGCTGGACCACTCGGTCTTTCGCCACGCGGCCTATGCCCTCTTGATCTGGCTGGGCGCCTGCGCGCTGGTGTTCATCCCTTACGAGATGATCGAGCGGCTCTGGCTCGATGAACTCACGGGCCAGTCACGCGGCCTGGCCCACATCGTGCGTGGCGCGCTGGCCTCGCTGCTAGCCACGCTGGCCACGGCGATGTACCTGTTGCGCCGCGCCGTTCCTCGCCTGGAGAGCAGCTTAGGACTTGCCGTCCCGATCACCGAAGCGGAAAGCGCAACGGTGCGCGAAGGGCTGGCGGCGTGGATGTTGGGGCTGCGCTGGGTGGCGGTTTTCGCCTCGAGCGCAGTGGTGGCCTTCGCCACGCAGGCCAGCCGGCGCCTCGATCCGGAAGCAGTCGCGCTGCTATGGACGGGGGTGGGCCTGTTGCTCTTGTTCAACGCGAGCTTGACCACCTTGGGCCCACGCCGCCTGGCTTCGCAGCGAGCGCTTGGCCTGCAAGTGGCGGGAGATGTGCTGATTCTGGGCTGGCTGGTTCACCACGCCGGCGGCCTGGGCAACCGCTTTGCGGGGTTCTTTGTCTTCCATGCCGTGATTGCGGCGGTGATCCTGCATTCGCGCCAAGCCCGCGCAGTGGCGGCGGCGATCGCTGCCTTTGTGCTCGGACTGGCGCTACTGGAGGCCACGCGGGTGATCCCCCCCGGCTGCTTGCGCGACGCCTCGGGCAGCTGCGCTGCGACGGCCGACCCGCTGCTGCATCTCGGCGCCGGCATCGCGGTCGCCACCATGGTCGTGGTCTGCGGATTGATCGTTTCCGCCCTGGTGCTGGTGCTGCGCAGTGAGCGTGATCGCCTGGCGCGCGCTAGCGCCAAGCTCTCGGCTCACGCCGAGCACTTGGCCGCCGCGCAGTCACAGCTGCAACGCGAACGGCAGAATCTGCAAACCATCATCGACTGCATGGCGGACGCGGTCCTCTACGTCACGCCCGACGGCATCGTGCGCTTACGCAACCGCGCCGCCGAGTGCTTCTGGCCCCAAGGCACGCCGGCCGATGACGGCTTGCGCGCCTGCCATCCGCCCGAGCGCTGGAAGGACCTCATCGACAAAATCAGCGACCCGGCTCCGGTCGAGCTGCACCCGATCTTCGAGGTCGATGGCCGCTCTTACGAAGGCAGTTACGCACGCGTCTGGGATAGCGACGGCTCGCTGCGCGGCGTGGTGATGGTGGCGCGCGACATCACCGAGCGCATCGAGACGCAAGCGTGGCGCATGCAGCAAGAGCGCATGGCAGTGGTCGGTAAGCTGGCCGCCGGCTTGGCCCACGAGCTGAACAACCCGCTCGGCGCCATCGCCCTGTTCGCCCAGCACGCGCTCGGCAAGCTCGACGCCGGCCATCCGCTGGCGGAGCATCTCGGCACCGTGCTGCGCAACGCCAACCTGTGCAAGAAGATCGTCCGCGACTTGTTGGAGTATGCGCGCCAGCGTCCGCCCGAGCGCCGGCAGGCATCGCTGGCCGAGTTGATGGGCGACGTCGGGCGCACACTCGAGCCGCAAGCGCAGGCATCAAAGGTGCTGGTACAGCACCAAGGCAGCAGCAGCGCAGCGGGTAGCGTCTACGGCGATGTCGACCAGCTGCGCCAGGTGCTGGTGAACCTCGGCCTCAACGCCATCGAAGCCATGCCTGAAGGCGGCACGCTCACTTTCAACGTCGCCCCCGCTCCCGGCGGCCGCGTCCGCATTGACGTTCGCGACACCGGCCAGGGCATCGCCCCCGAAGAACACGAGCGCATCTTCGCTGCCTTCCACACCACCAAGCCGGAAGGCACCGGGCTCGGCCTGACCGTCGCCCGCGATCTCGTCACCGCTCACGGGGGTACGATCACCGTCGCCAGCCAGCCGGGCCGGGGTAGCATCTTCACCGTCATCCTTCCCTCCCACAGCGATGAGCGCGCGGCCGAGGCCGCAGCATGACCGCCCCGCGCCTACTGGTGGTGGACGACAAGCGCGACCTCGCCCGCGGGGTGGCGCTGGTGCTCTCCGGCCTGTCGGATGACATCGTCGTCGCCCACTCGGCGGAAGAAGCCCTCGAACTGCTCGAACAGCGGCCTGCCGATCTCGTGCTCTCGGACATCAAGATGCCCGGACGTGACGGGTTGTCGCTACTTGATTGCATCCGCGAGCGCTGGCCGGAAACCCGGGTGATCTTGTTCACGGCCTACGGCACCATCGAGTCGGCGGTGGACGCGATGAAGCGCGGCGCCTTCGATTATCTCACCAAGCCGTTCAACAACGATGAGCTGCTAGTGGTGGCGCGCCGCGCACTCAAGGAGCTGCACGACGAAGAAGAAATTGCCCGGTTGCGGGCCGAACTCAAGGACACTTACGGCTTTCACGGCATCTACAGCCGCGACCGCCACATGTTGCCGGTGCTGGACGGTATCAGGCGGGTGGCGCCGACCGCTGCCACGGTGTTGATCTGGGGCGAGAGCGGCACCGGCAAGGAGTTGGTGGCGCGGGCCATCCACGCCGAGAGCCCGCGTGCCGCCAACCCCTTCGTCGCCTTCAACGCCGCGGCGTTGCCCGAGAACCTGGCCGACGCCGAGTTGTTCGGCGCCAAGAAGGGCGCCTACACCGGCGCGGACCGCGACCGTAAGGGGCTGTTCGTCGAGGCCCACGGCGGTACGCTACTGATCGATGAGGTCTCCAGCATGCCCGCCGGCTTGCAGAGCAAGCTGCTGCGCGCCTTGCAAGAGCGCGAGGTCTTGCCGCTGGGCTCGGCCCAGCCCGTGCGGGTCGACGTGCGCATCATCGCCGCCACCAACGTCGATCCGCGCCGCTTGTTGCGCGAGGCTACGCTGCGCCGCGATCTTTACTACCGGCTTTCGGTCATGCGCATCGCCGTGCCGCCACTACGCGAGCGCATCGAGGACATCCCGCTGCTGGCCAACTTGTTTCTCGAACGCGCCGCCGCCCCGGGCAAGACCCCGAGGCGGCTGTCGCCCCGGGCATTGCGCTTGCTGATCTCGCACGATTGGCCCGGCAACGTGCGCGAGCTGCAAAACGTCATCGAGCGGGCGGCGGTCATGGCCCACGGCAACGAAATCGGCCCGGGCGACATTATGATCGAGGACGACGATCTTGACTGGCAGCCCGAGGGCGACGACAGCCTCGCCTACGAGGAGGCCAAGCGTCTGGCCATCGAGCGCTTTCAGCGCCGCTACGTCGAGCGGCTACTCGAAGACAGCGGCGGCAAGATCAGCGCCGCCGCGCGTAAAGCTGGAATAACCCGCGCCGCGCTGCACCGTATCCTCAAACGCCTCGGCCTCGCCGGTGACAGCGACATCGAACCCGAGAACGAAGCCCCGCCCAACGACGAAGCCGGCGGCGAGCCCTAGCTAGGCACTACAGATCCGCGAGCCGCAGTAGGAGGGGCACCTCAACGCCGCCTGGGCGGCGCCTTGGATGACGTTGCCGGCGCTTTCGCTCTGCGAGCCGATGAACCACAGGCCGCGCACCGGTGTGCGGTGCGGCACGCCGGGTTTGCCCGAGAGCCGGAGCGAGACCGCCAGCCAGGACGACGCCGCTACCACCGGTGGGCGAACTCCTCGGCCCAGCCGATCAGATCGGTGATGGCGATGGCCGCCCCCTCGACGCGGATCGTTCCCCGCCAGCGGCCGAACACGCAGATGCCACCGGTGGCAATCAGGCCAAGGTTGAGGTTGGAGGAGTGGGCGGCGATCGGCTGCAAGCTCAGGTCGATCACGTCTGAATGGGTCGAGTACACCCGCCACGAGCGCATCGCCGCGCCGGAGTCGTACTCCCAGGTGAGATCCTCCATGATCTTGTATAGCCGCCCGTCGATGCAAAACGCGTTCTCGTTGGCGCCGGTGCCGGTGGTCCACTTCGCGCCCACGTTGACACCGATGCGGCGGCCGTCTTGCACTCCGGTGCACACCGCCCAGTTCCAAAACGAGCGGTACGGCCACAGGCCGCGGCCGAAGTCCTGCACCGCGTGGCAGTCGGCCGGGTCCATGAGGTAGCGGCGGTCACCGACTGTTACTGAGCCCTCGCACGGGCGCGTGTTCTCCTTGCAGTTCAGCTGGAAGCGCTCGGCGCTCCACGGCACCACTACGCTCAAGCTCTCGTGCGCCGGTGGCTTGCGGACAACGAAATCCGCGGCCAGGCTGGTACCGTCCTTTGCCTGCCCATTGAAGCGCACCGGGATATCGCCGCCGTCGTTGCCGTTGCTGTACCCGAGGTTGCGACCGTGGAAGCTGACCGGCGACTCGACCCGCTCGGGCAGGGCGAGGGACCGCGGGCGCGTGAACTCCTGGCGCGAAACGCTCTTGCCGGTCTCGAAGTCGGTGAACGAGACGGCGCAGAAGGCAGCGTAGTCGATGTCGGCCAGCGTCACCGAGAAGACGAAACGCGGGCAGATCCAGTTCCAGAAATTCCATTTCTTCTTGCGCGGCCAATGTCCCGAGAGGTTACCGCGGATGATCGGCTGCCGCGCCCAACCACAAGCGGCGCGGTTGAGCCGGCCGCTGTCGTCGCACAAAGCCACCGGCTCGCTGAGCTCACGCTCGCTGTAAGATAACGGATAGCCGCCTCCCGCCATGCGCTGATCCACAGTCGGCAGCCACTCGGGCAAACGCCGGCGCGCCGTCATGTGCGCGCGCTCCCGGCTGGCGTGCCCGTCGCCGCCCGCGCAGCGCCGAGGGCGCTCCGGCGGCGGCGATAGCCGTTGTGGACCTCGAAGGCGAAGTTATCCAGGAGCTGCCCATCCAAGGGGTCGCCGTTGAACGGCAGGCTCAGCGACGGCAAGCCTTCACGCTCGCCGGCGTGAAAGAGCTGGGCCTCGGCCAGCTTACCGGGCATACACTCGAGCGGGCCGACGTTGACGACACCGTCCACCGCGCCGCTGCGCCACTCGTGCACCGCGCTGCCCACGGTAAGCACCGCCTCGCCAAACAAGGAGGTGCGCAGGTAGGGCGCAGCCGCCGACAGTGAATCCCGGACGCTGGTGCGCGCGTGCCAACCGAGTCGGCGCGCCAGCGTGGCATGCAGCACCTGCTGGGTCCGCAGCAGCAGTGCGCTGCTCAGGCGGGCGCCGACACCGCCGGTTCGGCCCTCCTGCGTATGGCACCAGTCGGCGTACTCGAGCCACTCGTTGAAGGGTGCCAAAAGCGCCCGCAGGCCGCGGCGCTCGAGCTTGTCGATAACGAAGTCGTTGGCAAACGGATCGCAGCGCACGTAGATCTCACCGACGACCGCCACCGTCGGCAGCTGCCGCTCGGTCTTAGCTGCGGCGTAGTCGCGGGCCGCGCGCCGCAGGATGGCAGTGCAGCCAAACAGACGCCCGGTTAATGCCTGGATCAGGCTGTGACGAATGGTGGGCTGCTTGCCGGCCTCGGCCCGGACACGCTCGACCAGCTGCGTGGCGTAGCGGCGGAACACCGCCTCGGCCGCACCGGCGGCGTTCTCCACCGGCCGCACATCGTGTAGCCCTTGGAGCAGAACGTCGGTGGCGATCCAGCCGGCGACGCATAAGGGCAGGAGTCCGGAGGGCATGCCTTCACTGTAATCTATGTCCATCGGCGCCCACACGCGCACGCGCTCGTGCCAGCCCAGGCGCTCGAGCACGATCTTGTGCAGCAGGTTATAGACGCCGAAGCGGCACGGACCGTTGGTGCGCGGCATCAAGAAGACGAAGCGCGAAGCCGTATGCCGCTCGCGCTCGAGGCGTTGCAGCAGGCTGCCCAGGGTGATGCACATGGGTACGCACTCTTTGCCCGAGGTGTAGCGGCGGCCGAGCTGCAGCGCGGCGCGATCGGGCAGCGGCAGGCTCTGCGCCGGTATGCCGGCGCCGCTGAGGGCGGCCGCCAGGATGTCGGCACCCGGTCCCATGCGCGGAATGAGCACCGTTTCACCGCGCGCCCGGACGTCGGCCGGACGCGGGCGCTGGCGCTCGATGTTGCCGAAGTCATTAACGGTGTTGGCGCGCGCCGCCCCCGACCGATCTTGCTGCACGCAGTGCAAGAAGGCCTCGACGCGGGTTTTGGTGCCGGCATCGCCGGCGTGGCCGTCGGTCTCGATCACCGCGAAGGGCCGGCCCTGCATGATGTAGCTATAAAAGTGCAAGCAGAAGCTGTCTGGACCGCAGGAGTAGTTACTGCACCACAGGCTGTAGATACCCGGGCGGCGGCGGAGCTGGTGCGCGGCGCGCAGACTGCGCTGGCCGTAGCCCCAGTACATGTCCTCGAAGACGGGTACGTCCGCCGCCACCGGATAGCAATCGACCGGAATCGCCAGCGCGCCCTGCTCGCGGATGATAGCGGGCACGTTGGAATTGAGCACCTTGTTGTAGATCGTGTAGGCGCGGCCGAGCACGACGATCGGCACGACCTCATGCGCCGCGCAGAATGCCAACGCGCGCTGGCCCAGCTCCAGGCAAGCTTCCTCGAAGCGTTGCTGAACCGCGCAGGCGCTGCGGTAAGCTGCCAGCCAAGCACTGCCGCCGTTGGCGCCGAAGGCGTGCGCCAGGCGCTGGCAGCTGTCTCTGAACCGGCGCGAGTCGAGGTTGCCGCCGCCGAAGTCGATCACCGGCGAGATCACGTTGGCCGCGGCGGTTCCGGCCGGAAGCCAAGCGCAGGGATCGTTGCCCGATGGCAACTGCCGGCGAGCGTCACGTGCGGGCATCGCCGCCGCGGCGGTTGCGGTGGGCCGCGGCGGCGGGCACTTGCCGTTGCCGCCGCCGTTGCGACACGCGCCCAAGTCCCAGCGCAACACGTCGGGGCTGCCCTGCACGATTGGGCATACGGCCGCCCGGCCTGCTTCTGCCACGTGCGGCACGCCGCGCAGCATCGGCAGGAACAGGAAGTCAGGTTTGTCCTCGACCATGGTGCTGACCAAGCCGTGGAACTGCTGCATGGGCGCGCAGAAGGGCACGTTGGCGCGCTCGATGCCGCGCTTGAGCGCCGCCTGATCCGCGCCACGGCGCACGATCAGGTCGAAGCCGAGTTGGTGCAAGAAGGTGGCGAAGAACGGGAAAAGCCCCTTGAGCACGAACTCGTCGGTGATGGCGATGGTCGGCCGCCCGCGCAGGCGCGTCGTCTGCGCGATGACCTCCTCCACCAGTTCCTCGCGCTCACGGAAAGGGTTAGGGGCGAGATCGGGCAGCTTGCGCTTGCCGGTGCCCTTATCCCACAGCGAGCAGGCCCCGCCCCAGGTGAAGCGCTGGGTGGTGGCGTTGGTCGAAGTCGCCAGGCGCTCGATGCGGCAGCGGTTGCCGCTGCCGCCGCAACCCCGGGCCGATCTACAGATGAACGTGTCTTTGCGCACGACCTGAGCTTCGAGGAAGCGCCGCGGGTCGAGCGCGCTGCGCTCTGCCAAAGCGATCTCCTTGCTCGCCAACAGTGCGATGCCGAGAGCCCCCACAGTTCCCGGATTCGGCGGCACGATCACTTCACTGCCGGTTTGGCGGGCGACGGCGGCGGCCAGCGCGTCGGCCGAGAACGGCATGCCTTGGCAGAAGATGACGTCGCCGACCGAGCGGCTGCCTTTAACTCGATTGAGGTAGTTCTGCACGATCGAGTCGTACAAGCCGGCGATGATGGCGCGCTTCTCGACACCGGCGGCCACCGCCTCGTCGATGACTTCGGCCATGAACACGGAGCAATGCTGGCCGAGCGAAACACCGCAGCCGCTGGCTATGGCCTCCTGGCCGAGCTGGGCGACGCCGTCGATGCCGGCGAACTTGCGGCCTTGCTCCTCGATGAACGAGCCGGTGCCCGCGCTGCACGCCTCATTCATGGCGGCGTCGATCACGCGACCCTCGGCCAGGCGAATGTACTTGGCGTCCTGCCCGCCGATCTCGAAGATGGTGTCCACGCGCGGATCGTAGTGGCGCGCGCCCTCGGCGTGGGCGGCGATTTCGTTGAGTACGTAGACCGCTGCCACCCCGTAGCAGGTGGCCAGCAGCGAGCCGACAATCTCACGGCCACTGCCGGTGACGGCGCAAGCCAGCACCGGCCAGCGCCCCGCCGCACTCTCGACGAAGCGGCGCATCAGTGCCTGCGCGGCCGCGACCGGGTTGCCGTTGGTATTGACGTAGTCTTCCCATAGCGGCTGCCGGCCGGCGCCGTCGAGAGCGACGATCTTCGAGCCGGTCGAGCCGATGTCGAAGCCGAGAATGAGCCCACCCGGTGCTGCGTCGGCGGCCGGCGGCTGTGGCCGCGGCAGGCGCCGCACGCGGGCCAATGAACCGGCCAGCGCCGGAACCGAGTCGAACTCCGCAACCGCGGCGGGCACGAACAGCGCTGCCAACGCGGGCACTGCCTGCGACCGTTCCGAGGCCAGCGCAGCCGCACCGAGCGCTTCCAGAAAAAGCGCCTCGTCTTCGCTCGCCTCGAGCAACACCATGCCGCGAGCGGCCAGGAAGCGCGCGAAGTTGCTCCGAATGCGGGCCGAGCGGCTGATGCCGCCGATCAGCATGGCCTTGGCCGGGCTCACCTGCGGCTTGATCAGCACCTGCACGTTTTCGCATACGGCGTCGTACAGGCCCGCCAGAATGCGGGCGCGATCCTCGCCCTTGTTGGCCAGGTGGGTCATGTCGGTCTTGAGGATGACCGGACAGCGCCCCGACAGCGCCGCCGGATTCTCCACCCGCTCGCACAGCGCACTGGCAGCTTCGATGCTGAGATCGAAGCGCTGGACCAGCTGGCGCAAGAAGTTGCCCGTGCCCTGAGAGCAGCGCGAGTTCTCGCGAAAGACCTCGGCACCGCTGTCGCGTAGCTCTAGTACCGAGAATCCATGTCCGCCGATAGAGATGATGGTGGCCGACGTCGCTTTGCCGAGGAAGCGAAAGCCGGCGGCCTGAGCTTGCTTGGTCGGAACCCGCGGCAGGGCGAGCTGACAACTGAAGCGCCCGCTCACCGCGGCGCCGCTGACGCCATCCCAGCCGATGTTGTCCAGCACCGATCGCAGCGCGGCCGCGGGCTGCTTGTCATGCTCCGCAAGCCAGTGACCGGCCCACTCGAGGCCTGGGCCGTGGCGGCGCAGCTCGGCGACTTTGATGGTCTCGGCACCGAGATCGATTCCGAGATACCGCTCCCTCCGTGGCGGCTCCGTCGTTGGGCTCATCGCGGTGGCCCAAAAAAGCACTTTGCGACCGCAGGATCAAACGACGGGCACGGCCCACGGGCAAGCGCCGTGGCGCCGGCCGCGTTCTTCACCTTTTCAACGGGCGGGCACTTGAGCGGCCCCGCCGGTGACCGGCAGCGCTGTCGAGCACCGTAGCGATCACCAAGTCGATGAAGGCAGCGCCGACCGGGCGGCGGGAGAAGAGCAAGCGATTAACGATCGGGCCGACGAGAAGATCGACCAGCATGTCGGCATCACAGCCGGCGGGTAGTTCGCCGCGGCTGAGGCCGCGGCGCGCGATCTCGACCAGCGGCGCCCGCCGCCGCTCCAGGTAACGGCCAACCACGTGATCAAGGTCACGGTCGCCGCCGTGCTCCGCGACCAGCTGCGGCAGGACCCGGCCGAGCGGCGACGATCGCAGGATCGTGACCAGGTTGCCCAGCGCCTGGCGGAAATCGCCCCGCAGCGTACCGCTGTCGGGCAGCTGCAGCTCGGGCAACGTCGTGATCGCGTCAACCACCAGCGGCAGCTTCGACGACCAGCGCCGATAGATCGTGGCTTTGCCGACACCGGCACGCGTGGCGACCGCTTCGACCGAGAAGCCGGAGATGCCGTTTTGCGCCAGCAGTTCAAGCGTGGCCTCCAGGATGGCCCGCTCCGCCACCATGCTGCGCGGCCGCCCCCGCCCGGCCGCGGCGCCCGCCGCTAGCGGCCGCGCTTTCGCGCCGAGGTTTCGCCTTCGCAACCGAGATGCCATTGCCTGATCCTGCTCCGCGCCGCCCGACCACTGGGGCTGCTGGCGCCACAGTGCATGAGACCCGAAGTGGCCCCGTCCGGCGATGACTTTCGTCACCGGGCTGGCTGCGGCCTGACATATTCGATACGATTCGTATCGTACTAGAAATACCCCGCGCGAGCAGGGACGGAGGCAGGTGATGAAGTTCTGGCAGTCGATTGCGTTTGCCGAAGCCGATCAACTCATTGAAGTAGCCAAGATCTGCGAGGATGTCGGCTTCGATGGCGTGATGATCTCCGAGCACCTGCTTCATGTCGAGCAGTTGCAGTCACGCTATCCGTATTCCGCCGACGGCAAGCCGCCCTCGTTCACTGCCGCGACCCCGTGGCCGGAGTGCTGGTCGCTGATTGCGACTTTGGCCGCGGTGACCAAGCGGCTGCGCTTCGTCACCAATGTCTTCATCCTGCCGTTGCACCATCCGATTGAGGTGGCCAAGGCGGTCGCCAGTGTCGCCTCGTTTTTCGACGGCCGAGTCATCCTCGGCGCGGGCTCGGGCTGGATGAAGGAGGAGTTCGATATTCTCGGCGTCGACTTCAGTACTCGCGGCAAGCGCTTCGACGAGTCGATCGAGGTGCTGCGCAAGCTCTGGAGCGGCGCGGTGGTTGAGCATCACGGCCGGTTCTTCGACTTTCCGCCCGTCAAGATGTGCCCGGTGCCGCGGACGCCGGTGCCGATATACATCGGCGGCATGAGCGCCGCGGCCCTGCGCCGCACCGCGCGCCTGGGCGACGGCTGGCTCGGCGCGGGCCAAACCCCGGAGCAGGCCAGCGCCACCGCCGCCGAACTCATGCAACTGCGCCGAGCCGCGGGCCGCGGCAACGACGCCTTCGACATTGTCACTCCGCTGACCGTGCCGCCCGAGATCGACGCGATCAAGCGCCTCCAAGATGCCGGCGTCAGTGGCACGGTCAGCTATCCCTTCAGCTTCACCATCGGCCCGACCTCGACCATCGCACAAAAGCGGGCCTACCTCGAAAGCTACGCCGACAAGATCATCGCCAAAATGAAGGGCACGGGCTGAATGCGGCACTGCCGGCTGAGGAAGTCAGCGTGACACTGGACCAACTCAAGGCCACCTATCCCGACCTCAGCTTCGAGGAGATCGGGCCCAATCCGGACTGGACTGAAGACAGCGTCGGCTACTGCTTCGTGGTCGAAGCGCTCCCGCGCCACGGGCAGGGGCGGGTCACGGTGATGATCGACGACGAGCCCCGGCTGGCTTTGAGCGGGAGCACCGTCGGGCTATTCAAGCTGCTCGCCAACTGGGAGATAGGCCGCGCCCACCTCGCCTATCTCGCCTATGAACTCGGGCGCGTGGAGATGGCGATCCGGCACGGCCTGCCCTACTTGCAGGAGTAGCCGAGCCAAGCGACACGCTGAGGTTAGATATGAGCGTTACCATTCAAGAGATCTACGACGCCGTCTGGCAGCTCAAGAAGAGCAAGGCTTTTGAGCTGGTGACAAGGGGCCTGCAAGCAGGGCTCGACCCGGTCGAGATGTTACAGAAAGGCGTGATCGCCGGACTGCGGGTGGTCGGCGACAAGTTCGGCGCCAAGGAATACTTCCTCGCCGAGCTGGTGATGGGCGGCAAAGTCGCCGAGCCGTGCATCGAGCTGATCAAGCCGCATCTGCCGCCGAACGCCGAAGGCAAGCAGGGCACGGTTGTGATCGGTGCGGTCAAGGGCGACCTGCACACCATCGGTTACGGTCTGGTCTCCACCCAGCTCGAACTGGCCGGTTTCGAGGTGCACAAGCTGGGGATCGATCTCGATTCCAAGTACTTCATCCAGAAAGCCGAAGAGCACCACGCCGACATCATCGGGCTGTCGGCCTTTCTAGTCACCACGATTCCCTATTGCCCGGAAGTAATCGGCTACCTCCAGGACATGGGACTGCGGGACAAGTACAAGGTGATCATCGGCGGCACCGAATGCACCGCGGACAAGGCCGACGCCATGGATGCCGACGGCTGGGCCCTCAACGCCGTCGCCGCTGTCCCGCTGTGCCAGCAGCTGATGGGCAAGGACGTTGGTGAGGAAGCGCGGCTGGCGACCGGTTACAGTCATCCGTGGTGGTACAACGCGCGGCGGAGTTGAGCAGAACCCTCTCAAGGTAGAGAAGCGGCAGCGCTGCTTGCCGCTACGTGTTTGTGACTCTCTGGTGCAGGCTATTCCAGCAGGAGAACGCAGATGATCCCGATTATGGATTTCCAGGACCGGTCAGTGAAAGGCCCGGTAATGAAAGCCGACGACTTCGACTTGGAGTTCGCCTTCAAGGTGCGCGATCTGGTGGCGGAGTATGAGATCAAGTACGACCCCGAGCAGCTGGTCGTCGATGATCGCACCGCCGACGCCGTGTTCCATGCCGCGGTCGACTTGCTCGCCGACGTCGGCCTCTACCACATGAGCACCGAGCGGGTGGTGAAGTACAGCAAGGAAGAAATTCGGCAGCTGGCCCAGGAGTCGCGCGACAATCCCGCCTGCGTCACACTCGGTAAGCATCCCGACAAGATGACGTTGCGCTACCGCAAAGGCAGCGACGCCTGGGCGCCGACGAACTACGCCGGCCCGGCCGGAGTGGCGGAGAAGGACTGGTTCATCCCCTACGTCCAGTCGCTGGCGCAGGAGGAGTGCGTCCAAGGCCTCGGCATCTGCCCGGGGCTGGCTCGGCTCGACGCCATTAGTCCGAAGGCGGGCACTTTGACCGAAGTCCACGTGGCCCTGTGGGAGCAGGAGGCGTTGCGCGAGGCGCTCAAGCGCGCCGGCCGCTTGCATCTCAATCTCGGCCTGCTCTGCACCGCCAGCACGCCCAGCGCCACGATGGCAGTGATGAACTCCGGCTACCGCGATGCTTACAACACCCAGATCGGCATCCACATCATGCCCGAGCAGAAGCTCAGCTGGAACCCGTTGTTACTGGCGCAATACTGCGAGATTAGGGGCATCGAGCCGTGGCAGAGCTCGATGTCGTGCATCGGCGGCCTCTGTCGCGACGGCGCGGAAGTGGCCGTGACCATGGTTGCCAACGCGCTCGGGCAGCTCAGCTATGCGCATGGCGGCACCATGAGCTTCTTCCCCAGCCACCTCGACGGCACCTGGGCAACGCGCGACTCGCACTGGGCCTTCAGCGGCGCCGCCCGCGCCTGCGAGCGCCACTTGGGTCTCGCCGTCGGCACTTCGATCTCGGGCGACGTCAAGGTCTGGCGCACGCCGGTCACGCTGTGGCAATCGGCGAGCGTAGTGGCGGTGTACGTCGCCAGCGGACTGTCCTACGCCTGGATTGCCGGCCACACCGGCCTCGAAGCGCGGTTGATCGACCGAATGCTGAAGGCGTGCACCGGCCTGTCGCCCACCGCCGCCAACGAGTTGGCCCAGAAGATCATGCTCCGGGTGGATGAGCTGCTGCCGGCGGTGCAGAAACCGGTGCCGTTCACCCAGGCCTACGACCTCCAGACGGTGCAGCCCAGGCCCGAGTACGAGGCCGGGCTGCTGCGGGTGATGGACGAGCTGTCGCGGCTGGGCATGCCCCTGAACTAGCCGCGGCGGCTGACAACACCGCCGGGGTCGTCAGTACTTGCCGAGGAACTTGTTCAGCCACTTGTGGATCGAGTGATAGGAGGCGCCTTGGGCGACGTACATCACCGCACAGGTGCCGGTCAGGATGTTCAGGCCACGTTCCCGGGCGAAGGCCAGCGCCTCGGGCGTGTCGCGGTTCATATGCACCCAGACGTTCTTGATGCCCGCATCCGCCACTTGTCGCACCGCTTCGAGCGTTTCCTCTCGCGGTACTTCGAGCACGGCGGCATCCACCTTCTCCGGCAGTGAGTGCAGGTCCGGATAGGTTTTGTCGCCGTCGATCCGGTCGACCGAGGGATCGACGGCGAACACCTTCTTGCCGCCCTTCTTGGCTTCGCCGTAGCTGATGCGCGGGAAGCCTTTCTTGGCCGAGTGGCCGACGAAAGCGAAGCTCGCATTGGTCCAGAACGTTTCATGTGCCGAGGCCATGGTGAATCCTCCTTTGCGCCTGCTTCTACGCCAGAACGCTCCCAAGCGGAAGCGAAAGGAATAGGTGGGCGCGCAGAGGCGCCCGGGCGGCTGGAGGGTGAGGAAATCAACGATGTACCCGCGGTCGCGGCGAAGTGCGGCGGGAGCACCGCTCCCGCCCTCAAGATCGGAAGGCGGAGCGAATAGCATCATTGTGGAGGGGTGGAGCATTGCTCCACCCCCCGGGGAGTTTTTCACAGCCTCTAATTACTCAGCCGCTCGACCACGGCGCGCAAGAAGGCCGCGGCCGGCGCGCCGTCGACGATGCGGTGATCGAACGTCAGGCTCAGGGTCAACAACGAGCGAATCGCGATCTGGCCATCGAAAACGGCCGGCTTTTCCACTACCCGGCCAACGCCGAGGATGGCTACCTGGGGCTGGTTGATGATGGGGGTGAATGCATCCACCCCGTACATGCCGAGGTTGGTGATGGTAAAGGTGCCGCCGCTGACTTCCTCGACGCCGAGCGTGCCGGCGCGCGCCTTGCCGGCGAGCAGGCGCGTCTGCTCGGCGATCTGCGGCAACGATTTCTGATCGGCCTTGCGGATCACCGGCGCAATCAGGCCGTCGTCGAGCGCAACCGCAATACCGATGTTGATATCTGTGTGTGACTGAATCGCATCGCCCGCGACGGTGACGCCGAGTCGCGGATGAGAGCGCAGCGCGCCCGCCACGGCTTCGATGATCAAGTCGGTGTAGGTGAGGGCGAATTGGGCTTTGAGCTCGGCGTGGCGTCGCACCATGGCAGTGACATCCGCCTCGGTGGTGATCGTCAGCTGGGCGCTGGAGTGCAGGCTCTTGAGCATGCGCTCGGCGATGTTCTTACGCATGCCCTTGAGCGGCTGAGCCGCCGCTGCCGCCGAGCGCGGCGCCGAGATCGCGGCCTCGACGTCCTCGCGGGTGATGCGACCGCCCGGGCCGCTGCCTTGAATCGCGGCAAGATCGAGCCCGTGTTCTTTGGCGAGCTTGCGCGCCACCGGCGTGGCCGCCGGCGTCCGGTTGGGAGCGGCTGGAGGTGCCGAAGCCGTTCCGCGCGCACTAGGCGCCGGTACTATCGGTGCCGGTGTCGCGCTCGCGTAGTTCGCCGCGATCGCCAAGGGGTCTTCCCCAGGCTGCGCGATCACCGCCACCACCCGGGCACAAGGCGCCGTCGCTTCCGCCGGGTACAACAGCTTGGCCACCACGCCACTGGCCGGCGCCTCGACTTGATACAAGACCTTCTCGGTCTCGACCTCGAACAGCGGCTGCCCGGCCGCGATGCTCTCGCCCTCGGCCTTGAACCACTGCTGGATCGTTCCTTCCTGCATGGTCAGGCCGAACTTCGGCATGACGACTTCGATCGGCATCACAACTCCGCGCCCCGCCTCAGGCCATGATCTCGCGCACCGCCGCCTTCAGCTTCTCCTCGTCCGGCAGCACGTAGCTCTCCAGCGGCGGGCTGAACGGGATCGGCACATCGAGGGCGGTAACGCGCTTGATCGGCGCGTTGAGGTAATCGAAGCCCTGGTCGATGATGATGGCCGCCAGGTCACCGGCGGCGCCGCCGCGGCGGTGGCCCTCGTCGGCGATGACCACGCGGCCGGTGTTGGCCACCACTTCGAGCATGCCGTCTTCATCCAGCGGCACCAGGGTGCGCGGATCCCACACCGCGATGCCGATGCCTTCCTTTTCGAGCTCCTCGGCGACGGCGAGGGCCTTGGGCACCATCGCGCCGACGGCGATGATAGTGACGTCGTTGCCCGCGCGTTTCACCGCCCCTTTTCCCAGCGGCATGATGACATCGCCGGCGGGGACTTCACCACGAGTGAACCCGAGCCGGCCGTGCTCGAACACCAGCACCGGGTCGTCGTCGCGAATCGCCGCCTTGAGCAAGCCTTTCATCTCAGCGGCGCCCGACGGGATCGCGATCTTCAGGCCGGGGGCGGAGAGGAACTGCGGATACACCACCTCGGAATGCTGCGCCGCCGCCGACCCCATCGCGCCGTAGACGCAGCGGAAGGTGATCGGCATGCGCGCCTGCCCGCCGGACATGTAGCGGAGTTTGCCGGCCTGATTGCAGACCTGATCGAAACAGCAATAGAAGAAGCTGGCGAACTCGATCTCGACCACCGGCCGCATGCCCGCCATCGCCGCTCCGACACCGGCGCCGGCGATGCCGGCCTCGGAGATGGGCGTGTTGCGCACGCGTGCGGCACCGAACTTCTCATACAAGCCCCGGGTAGCGGCGAAGGCCCCGACCTTCACGTCCTCGCCCATGATGAACACGGTCGGGTCGCGCTCCATCTCCTCGGCCAGGGCTTGACGAATGGCCTCAACAAATCCGATTTCCGGCATGGGATACCTCCAGGGAGTTAGCTTGGCTAGCTAGGGGTTGGCGAACACGTCCTCCAGCGCCGACTCGACCTCGGGGAACGGGCTCGCTTGCGCGAAGGCCACCGCCTCTTCGAGGGCGCGCTCGACTTCGCCGGCAATGCGTTCGAGCTCGGCTGGCTCGACAAAACCGGTGTCGGCCAGTTGCTTGGCGAACAGCTGGATCGGACAGCGCTGTTTGGCCGCCGCGATTTCTTCCGGGGGCCGGTAATCCGGCACGAAGGCCTGCTCGCCGACGACGTGTCCCTCCCAGCGATAGGTCTTGGCCTCGATCAGCGTCGGGCCTTGGCCGCGCTTGGCGCGCTCGACGGCGGTCTTGGCGGCCTCGTAGACGGCGAGCACGTCATTGCCGTCGACGATCACTCCCGGCATGTCGTAGCCTTGGGCGCGCACGGCGATGTCCTTGACCGAGGTCGAGTCGGCCGTGGCCGTGAACTCACCGTAGCCGTTGTTCTGGCAGACGTAGATAACCGGCAGTTTCCACAGGCTGGCGAGGTTGAGTGATTCGTGGAACGTGCCTTCGTTCGAGGCCCCGTCACCGAAGAAGGCCACCGCCACCGCGTCATTGCCGCGCAAGCTGGAGGCCAGGGCGGCGCCGGTGGCGATCGGGAGACCGCCGCCGACGATGCCGTTGGCGCCGAAGATGCCGAGGCTGTAACTGACGATGTGCATCGAGCCGCCCTTGCCCTTGCAGTAGCCGGTGCGCTTGCCCAACAGCTCGGCCATCATCGGCTTGAGCTGCGCGCCTTTGGCCAGTACGTGCCCGTGCCCGCGGTGGGTGGTGGTGATGTAGTCCTTGTCCGTCAGTACGGCGCAGACGCCGGCCGGCACCGCTTCCTCGCCGATCGATACGTGGACGAAGCCGGGGATTTGTCCCTGAAAGAACAAGTTGGAAAGGGTCTCCTCGAACCGCCGGTTGGTGACCATGGTGCGGTAGAGGCTGAGCAGTTTCTCCTTCGGTACTGCGGATGCGTCCATCGATCTCCTCCTGCCGGCCCCGCTGTGGGCAGCTGGCCTGGCACCCATAGTAAACCGGCGCGCACGGGGTCAATGCCCCGAGGCCGGCAAACAAGCTCAGAAAGTGTAGCGGCGCATGCTGACGTTGATCAGCAAGCCGACGCCGATCATCAACGCCAGCAGCGACGAACCGCCGTAACTGAAAAACGGCAGGGTGATGCCGACCACTGGCAGTGATCCGGTAGCCATGCCCAGGTTGATCAAGACCTGCCAGAAGATGGTGGCGGCAACGCCGAAGGCGAGCAGGGTACCGAAGTTGTCTTTGGCACGGCTGGCGACCAGAAAGCAGCGCAGCAGCAGCGCCAGATAGAGAGCGAGCAACGCCAGCGCGCCGATAAAGCCCCACTCCTCGGCAAACACCGAGAAGATGAAGTCGGTGTGCTGCTCGGGCAGGAAATTGAGCCGGCTCTGGGTGCCGTGCAGGAAGCCCTTGCCCCACCACTGGCCGGAACCGATGGCGATCTCCGACTGAATGACGTGGTAACCCGCGCCCAGCGGATCGGCCATGGGGTCGAGGAACATGACCAGACGTTGCTTCTGATAGGGCTTGAGATGGGCCCAGAGGTACGGCAGCGCCGGCGCGATCACCGCCACCGTCAAGGCCACGTAGCGAATGCGGAACCCCGCCAACAAGATCAGACTGGCCGACGACAAGCCCAGCACCAACGCCGTGCCCAGATCGGGTTGTTTGAGCACCAGCCAGCCCGCAGGTGCGAACAAGACCGCGGGCACGACGGCCGCTGCCAACGGCAACGGCTGATCACCGGCCAGCCGGTGCAGCCAGCGCGCCAGCGCCACCACCAGCGCCAGCTTCATGAACTCCGAGGGCTGGATCGACACCGGGCCGAAGGTCAACCAGCGCCGCGAGCCGCCGCCGACGGCCCCGAGCACGGGCACGAGCAGCAGCAGCAGCAGGGCCCCGGCGTAAATGACGTAGGCCCAGCTTTCCAAGCGCCGGTAGTCGAAGCTCACGGCCACGAGCGTAGCCAAGAGGCCCAGCGCCGCCCACACCAGCTGCCGCACCACCACCGCGCTGACCAGGCGCTCTGGGGTGTAGGTGGCGCTCAGCACGGTGGCAACCCCGCAGACGAGGATCAGCAGCACCAGCGCTAGCAACGCCCAATCAAAGTGGACGATCAGCCGCCGATCGATCTTGAGCATAGAGCCTCCCGCTGCGCTGCTCGCGCAGCCGGAAATAAGTTTCCAACACCTCGCGCACCGCCGGCGCCGCGATCGCCCCACCGCCGCCGTCGGCGTGCTCGACGACCGCGGCCACCGCAATCTCCGGCTTCTCCACCGGGGCGTAAGCGACGAACCAAGCGTGGTCACGTTGCTGCCAGGGGATCTGCTGCGCCTTCAACCGCACCTCTCCCAGCTTCACTACCTGTGAGGTGCCGGTCTTGCCGGCGGCCTCGACGCGCTTGAGCCGGGCCTTCTTGCCCGTGCCGCGCTCGCTCTGGACCACGTCGCGCAGGGCATCACGCACTTGCTTGAGCGTGGTCTCGCGCAGCTTGAGGACCTGCACCCGCTCGGGTTCGGTTTCTTCGAGCACATCGCCGTCGAGCGTGGCCACGTGCTTCACGAAGTAGGGGCGGTAGCGGACGCCGGTGGCCATGGTCGCGATCAAGTTGGCCATCTGCAACGGCGTCGCCGTGACGTAGCCTTGTCCGATGGCGACCGAGAGCGTCTCGCCGGCGTACCAGGGTTGGCCGAAGCGCCGCCGCTTCCAGGCGGTATCGGGAATCGTGCCCGCCTTCTCGTGTTCGAGCGCAATGCCGGTAGGTAAGCCGAGGCCGAAGGCACGTGCGTAACGGGCGATGGTATCGACGCTCATGCGCTGCGCCAGCTGATAGAAGAACACGTCGCACGACTGCACCAGCGCCTCGTGCAGGTTGACCCCGCCGTGGCCGCCCTTCTTCCAGCAGCGGAAGAAGTGGCCGCCGAACTGCACCCCGCCGCCGCAGTTGATGGTAGTGAAGGGGTTGACCAACCCCTCCTCCAGTGCGGCCACGGCCATGACGATCTTGAACGTCGAGCCGGGCGGGTACTGGCCCTGGACCGCGCGGTTGGTGAGCGGATGGTGGGCATCCTGCGTGAATCCGCGCCACTGCTGCGCGGAGATGCCGTGGGCGAAGACGTTGGGATCGTAAGACGGATGATTGACGTAGCTTAGGATCTCGCCGGTGTTCGGGTCGAGGGCAACGATCGCACCGTCGCGATCGCCGAGCGCCTGCTCGGTGGCCTGTTGCAGCGCGAGGTCAACGGTCAGCGTCACCGTGTTACCCGGCACCTCTTCGACCTCGCGCAGCACCCGCAGCTTGCGCCCGACGGCGTCGACCTCGATCTGTTGGCCGCCGTTGACACCGCGCAGTTGCTTCTCCCAGCCGCGCTCGAGGCCGGTTTTGCCGATGAGGTCGCCCATGCGGTACTGGGGATCGGCGGCCATCTCTTTCTCGCTGACTTCGCCAACGTAGCCGAGCAAGTGCGCCAGTGACCCGCCAAGGGGATAGCTGCGCCGCGGGGTAATGGCGAGGCTGACACCGGGCAGATCGAGCTGATGGGTCTCGATGGCGATCAGATCGTTCCAATCGACATCGCGTTTGACAACGATCTCTTGAAACGCCGGGCGCCCTTTCGCTTGCTGCAGGACGGCGTTGGTGTCTGCTGACCCTTGGCCGAGAAGCTGCGCCAGGTTCTCAATGGTAAGCGCCAAGTTCGAGGAATCCTCCGGTACCAACACGGCGTCGAACGAGGGGCGGCTGTCGACCAGCACTTGGCCATTGCGATCAAGCACCGTGCCGCGCGTGGCGTGGACGCGATGGAGCCGGATGCGGTTGTTCTCGGAGAGCAGGCGTTTCTCCTCGCCCTGAATCACCTGCAGTAGCCAAAGCCGGCCGAGCAGGGCACACAGACCGAGCACGGCGAAGGCGAGGAAGCCGGCCAGGCGCCGGCGCAGGGCCAGCGGGGTTTCGCGCTGCGCCAGCGGGATCACGTCTCGTCCTCCGCCGGGCTGGTCTGCCGGCCGTAAGCGAGCAGACTGAAAATGGCCGGGCTGAGCACGGCGGCCACCGCCGCCTCGACCGGCAGATGGCGCACCACCGTACTCCAGAGCCCGTCAGTGGACAGAAAGATGCTCAGCAAAATGATGATCGCCGCGGTCTTGATCAGCACCGCCAGAAAAACCAACACCACTTTCGAAATCGCGTTATCCACCCACAGGCGGCGCGAGGTCAGGTAGACCACCATGAAGATCAGCGACAGGGCAAAGGCATTGAGCCCAAGTGCCCCACCCGAGAAGCTGTCCTGGGCGTAGCCCAGGAAGAAGGCGCCGAGCGCGCCGCCCACGCTGTGCTGATGCAGGCCGAGGTAGACGCACAATACCAGCAGCAAGTCGGGAATGGCGCCGCCGAGGGGCAGCCAATGCCAGACGGTGGTTTGCAGCAGCAGCGCGCCACCCGCGGCGGCAACGAAGGTCAAGAACGTTCGCATGCTACGGCCCGTCCGCACTCGGCTCCGGCAGCCGTGCTCCCGGCTCGACGACCAGCACCTCTTCGAGGCGATCGAGCGGTGCGCTGGGGCGGATCTCCGCCACTTGCAGCAGGCCGCGGTGGTTGCGCGAAACCTTGGTGATCTCGCCGATCAGAATGCCTTTGGGGAAGATGCCGTCGAGCCCTGACGTTGTCACACGATCCCCCACCTCAACATCTTCACCGCGCTCGACATACTTCATCACGCAGCCGTCCGCCAGTGCGCCGGCGACGATGCCGCGCGCGCGGCTGCGCTGCACGACGGCGTCGACGCCGCTGTTGTGATCGGTCAGCAACAGCACGCGCGCCGAATGGGGGCTGGTGGCGATGACCTGGCCGATGGCGCCCTGCGGCGAGAGCACGGCAAATCCCTTGCGAATGCCGTCGTGCTCGCCTTTGTCGATCGTTAGACTCTGAAAAAGGGTGCCGGGATTACGCCCCGACACCTGTGCGGCGTGGGTCTGACCTTCGAGGATCGAGCGAAAGCCGAGCAACTCGTTGAGCCGTTGATTGGTCTCGGCCAGTTCGGCGAGGCGGCCGCTCTGTTCCTCGAGTTGTTGCAGCCGCCGGCGCAAGCTCTCGTTCTCGGCACGCACCCCGACCAAGTCGGCGTAGCGGCGCCAAACGGCGGCCCCGGCAGCGGCTATGTCACTGGCGGCCACCTGCAACGGGTGCATGGCTTCGAGCAACACCGCCGCGAGCGGATCGCCGCGCCGGCGCGACCGGGCACTGCTGGAGACGAGCAGCAGCGAGAGCAACAACAGCAGCCCGGAGGTCACGATAATGCGATTTCTCCGGACAAACTCGAGCATGGCTGAGGTGCGGAACGCCGCCCGCCGGCTAGTCGGGGCGGTTACTCATCGAATCAAACCGCGCGCAGGCGCTTCACTGAATGGTGACATCCTTCAACAGCGACAATTCGTCGAGGACCTTGCCGGCGCCCATCACCACCGCCGTCAGCGGATCATCCGCCAGCACCACCGGCAGCCCCGTCTCCTCGCGCAGCAGCACGTCCAAGTTGCGCAGCAACGCGCCGCCGCCGGCGAGCACGATGCCCTTGTCGACGATGTCGGAGGCGAGTTCGGGCGGCGTACGTTCGAGTGCGATTCGGACGGCGTCAACGATTTGATTGATCGGCTCGAGCAACGAATCGCGGATCTCTTCGTCGGAAACCTCGACGGTCTTCGGCACCCCCGCAACCAGGTCGCGTCCCTTGATTTCCATGGTCTGGATCTCGTTGCCGGGGTAAGCTGACCCGATCGTGATCTTGATCAGCTCCGCCGTGCGCTCGCCAATCAGCAAGTTGTACTTGCGCTTGATGTACTGGACGATGGCCTCGTCCATCTTGTCGCCGCCTACCCGGACGGACTTGGAGAACACCACCCCCTTGAGGGAAATCACGGCGACCTCGGTGGTGCCACCGCCGATATCGACGATCATGTTACCCGTCGGTTCGGTGATCGGCAGGCCGGCACCGATGGCCGCGGCCATCGGCTCTTCGATGAGATAAACCTCGCGGGCGCCGGCCGACTCGGCCGATTCCTTCACCGCCCGTTTCTCGACCTCGGTGATCCCGAAGGGCACGCAAATGATGATGCGCGGCCGCACCAGCGTCTTGCGATTGTGGATCTTCTGAATGAAGTAGCGCAGCATCGCCTCGGTGATCTCGAAATCCGCGATCACCCCGTCCTTGAGCGGGCGAATGGCGACAATCGAGCCGGGCGTGCGCCCGAGCATCTTCTTCGCCTCCGCCCCAACCGCCAGAACCCGCCGGCCGCCTCGCGCGTCCTTTTGCACCGCAACCACCGACGGCTCGTTCGAGACGATGCCCTCGCTCTTGACGTAGATGAGCGTGTTCGCGGTTCCCAAATCGATCGCCAGATCGTTGGAGAAGAGGCCGAGCAAAAAATCGAGCACCATTGTCGAGTTATCCCGTGTGATCGGGTCAGGGGCGTGCGTACCAGAATCGCCCTAGCAGGGCAAGGCAGCCGCGCGGGCGAGCCGGGAGGCGCCCCGGTGAGCGGGATTGCCCGGCTTTGCCCATGACGCACTGCATTGACATTTTGACGCGCCGTGTTAAATAGAGCGGCAGAAAGGAGGTGAAGAGCATGACAGCGAAGAAACCAGAGAAGGGGATGCTGGCCCGGTTGCCCAAACGGATCGAGAGCGCTCGCCATGATGTCGAGAAGCTGGCCCGGCGGGTATGGACCGACGCGGTGGAGATGTTGCCGGCGGCCCCGCGCAAAGCGGTGCGCAAACTGACCCACGAAGTGGAGCGCGTGGCCACCGATGTGAGGAAGCGGGCGGAGAAGGCGCGGGCGCGGGTCGAGGCGCGCGGCGAACGGATCGTCAGCGGGGCCGCTCATCGGGCCGAGAAGGCGTTGGCGCCAGTGGTGAACCGGCTCGACGTTGCCTCGCGTAGCGAGCTGGACCGCCTGCGCAAGCGAGTGGCGGCGCTGGAACGTCGCGTGACGAAACCGGCTCATCCGGCTAGCCCGGCGACACCGGCTTGAAGCAACACTGGTCAGAGGGTCGTCGGGGCTTCTTCCCGCCCGACGACCCGATCAGGCAGCACTGGCAGCGCCGTCCTTGGCTTTCGAGCTTTCCTTGGCGGGGGGCTTGGCAGAATCGCCCTTGGTTTCGGTGGAACCACCGTTTGACGCCCCGCTAGTCGGTCCCTTCCGAGCATAGTCAGTAGCGTACCAGCCCGTGCCCTTGAGCTGGAACGAGGTGTTGGACATCAGCTTGGCGACCTTGCCCTTGCACGTTGGACAGCGCTTGAGCGCAGGATCGCTGAACTTCTGTACCAACTCAAAATGCCCACACTTCGGGCACCCGTACTCGTAAATCGGCATAGATCCTCCGTTCGAGCGCGACGTTAATCAGGACCCTCCGGCTTGTCAACGCGAACCGCCCCACCCGCCAGCCGTTCTAGCTGCGCGGCAACGTCTGCCGGGCTGACCGTCTCGATTTCCACCAACTTCTCCCGGCTCTTGGCCCCACCCACCACCCGCACCGCCGACGGGGGCAGTTCGACCGCACGCGCCACCAGGCGGACCAAAGCCGCATTGGCCTCGCCTTCAACTGGAGGCGCAGTGACTTGCGCCTTGAGCGCTTGCCCGTGCCAGCCCACGATGCGGTTGTGGCTGGCGCGTGGCTGCAAGCGGATGCGCACCCGCACGGTGCCGGGTGTAGTCGTCAGAAACCCCGTGCTCATCTGAGGCCGCGCGCCAGGTCGAACAGACTCTGAACCAAGAACGCCTGCAGGAAGTAGATCCCCACCAGCACGATCAGCGGCGACAAATCGATGCCCGCGGCAAATATCGGCACCGCCCGGCGAACCCGGTACAGCAACGGCTCGGTGGCATTGAAAAGGAACCGTACTATGGGGTTGTGCGGGTCGGGATTGACCCACGAAATTAGCGCCCGGGCAATCACGATGAACATGTAGAGCTGCAGCACCAGATTGAGCGCTTGCGCTGTAGCCGACACTAGGTTGGCGAGAACAAACATGGGTCCGGCCGGTTTAGCTTGCCGCCTGCCCTTTCACAAGGCGGCCTCAAGCGCGCCCCAACTCCGGGTGTGCGACAAATCTGTGGGTAACGTGCAGCCGACCGGGCAAATCCTCACCAGTCTGACAGTACTGTGTACTGTCAGGCCGAGGCCCATGGCCGAAAGGGACGCAATTTGTCATTCCCGCGAAAGCGGGAATCCACG
>JACQVA010000023.1 GCA_016210005.1 Deltaproteobacteria bacterium
ACGGCGAGCATGCCGCCGTCACCCCAGTTCACGGTCACCATCACGGTGTCGCCTGACACCGTTGGGGTAACCGTTTCGACCCAGTTCGTGTCCAACGCGCAGGTGGCGCTGATCGTCGGCGGCGGGTCGGCGGCATAGACGTTTACGACCTTGGTGGCGGTGCCACCGCTAACGCCGTACTCCTTCACGGTGAGTACGATTGTCTTGGCGCCTGCGGTTCCGTAGGTGCACGATGCGGCAACTCCGGAGCCGCTCAGGGTGCCGCCGGCGCCGCAGTTCCAGCCATACTCGTCGCAGTTGGCGCTGCTGCCGCTGCACGTCGAGGCCGAGGCGTTCATGTTGACCTTGAGCGGGTTGCCCGAGTCGAGCGCATATCCGAACGTGACGGATGTCGGAATCGCGGGCACGCCGCTGTGAATTCCGGCAGCCTTACCGGCCAGTTCGGCCTTGCTCTTGTACGAGGCGCCGTTCTTGGTGGCGCCCGATCCGGCCGAGCCGCCGTGACACTGGCCGCAGGCGAGATCGACATCGAGCCACACCGCGTCGGTGTACGAGCCGTCCGGTTCCGTGTTCGCGGTCGTAGCGCCGAAGGTCGAGTAGAGCACGGAGGTGTTGATGCGCCAGAGGTGCGGCGGGGCTTCCGTGCCGGCATCCAGGGCCATGTGGCAGGTCTCGCACGCCTCGTACGGCTTGGTCGCCATGTTTTCGAGCGGCGTTCCGGGCCCGAAGGCATGCAAGATCTTGGTCAGGTCGATCTGCGGCGCGCCTGATGCCGAGGTGCCGGAGTTGTCGTGGCACGTGGTGCACTCCCTGCGAAACGGCTCAGCCCCTGGGATGGTGCTACCGATGTCCCAGTGGACATCGTGGCAGGTCGCGCAGCTCCCCTGCGCGGTGTGGGAGTCTTCGCCTTCCTTTACCCAGTAACCGGCCGCGCCGCTCGGGCTTGCGGTGGGAGCGTTGGTGCAGTCGGCGTTGGTTGCCGTATCGAGGAAGTGTATCTTCCCGGCGGCGCCGCTTTGGTACACGGTGGAGAGGCTGCCGCCGAAGCCGACGCCGTAGCACAGGCTAGTGGCCGCGTCCCAGGTGGAATTGCCCGGATCGGCAGCGGCACATGAGGTCGCATTGTAGCGGCACGAGCCGCTTGTCCATGTGTGGCCGGCTGCTGCGCAGTTGGTCGCATCCCAGGCTATCGTGCCGGTGGTCGAATACGGCACTGAGAATTCCTCGGGTATGGGCGGGCTGTTCGTGCCGGCCTTGCAGTTATAGCCGATGAAAGTGCTGGCGTAGTTGGTTTCGTCCCGCAGGTCCGCGCCGCCATTGTCGCCGCCGTACTCGCCGTGCGGGCTGTTCAAGAACTGGTTGACAATCGGGGCCAGGTGCTGGGCGTTCTCCGCGAAATCACCGCCGGACACCGTAATGACCGCAGCCGGGGTCGTGTTGGCGCTCACGCCCAGGGTCGCGTCGCTGTGGCAATGGTAGCAGACCTGCGTAACGCCGGCGCCGGCGGTGAAGCGCTCGTGTGCTCCGGTGAGGATGAAGTCGCCATCGCTGTCCTTCATGATCTTGCCGATCTGCTCGGAGTTCGACACATCATGGCAGACCCCGCACTGCACGCCTTTAAGTCCTTGGGGATCGCCGATGGCGGCAATCACCGGATCGCTACTGTCGCCGGCATGCTTGTGGGGGGTCTCGATGTAGCCAGGCTTGTTGTATTCCGCCATGCCCCGCGATTGGTCGGAGTGGCACTTCAGGCACTGGCGGGAGACGTAGTAACCGCCACCGTTCTTACCTTCGGTGGTGATATCGACCGCGTAGTAGCACTCGTCGGAGCTGCCGCACGCGGTCCCCGATAGGACTCCGCGCACGGTCGCATCGACGGCACCCGTGGTCTTCAGCGCGGGTTCCCAGCTGAGGCCTTTGGCGACGCATTCAGCCTGGTTGGTAATTCCCGTCAAGTCGTACTTGGTCGTGGTGTTCCACGAGAGGCCCATGACCGACGAGTTGATCGCGCTCACGAACTTGCCCTTTACGCCATAGGCGTTCCGGCAAGCCGTGCCGCCCGCGGGGGGAACCGCCCCGGTAGTGGTGTTCCAGTTCCAGAAGAAGTCGCTCCAGGTGGTACCGGTGCGGGACCTACCCGTCGCGTTCTCCGGATGGAACATCGGGCAGGCCGCGTCGTTGCCCGGATCCGGCCAGGTTGCGCTCAAGGGTTTCGTGTAATCACCGCAAGTCCCGACCCCAACGTCGGTGCAACACGCATACGGCGCACCCGCGCCCGTGCAGTCGGCGTTGCCACAGGTCCCGCTGTCGGCGCTGGTGCAGCAGGCATACGGGGTCAGAGCCCCGGTACAGCTGTTATTGATGTTCGGGGAGGCGGTGAAGTTCATCTCCCTATAACAGAAGCCGTGGCCGCTGGCGGAATCCACGCCCGTCCAGATCTCGTAGTTGGAGGCATTGAACGGCGCGGCCGGGTCAGGACCATCCGGGATCGCGGGAACCGTCCCCGAGGTCGCGCCCCGGTATAGCCAGCCGTAGGCTACACACGCCGAACCGGTCGTGCCGCCCTTGGCGGTACACATCGCCGCAGTGTTGTCCAGATCCACCCTGGAGATGCCGTTGGCGCCGCTCTTACAGATTGACGACCAAGCGTGCCTCCAACCGGAGGTGCCGGGGCCAAGCAGGGCACCGACCGCTGCCGGGGCGCAGTTCGGCTGCGTCGTCATGGTGGTGAGGTTGGTGGTATAGGCCGCGCAGTCGCGGGCGTTCGTGATGTTCTTGTCAATGAGGAATTGCGCTGTTCCGCCGCTGTCTCTGATCCCGACGACGCACATGCCGTCATTCGGGTTGTCGTAGGAAAGCGGATCGGTCCCCACCGCCCCATCAAGCAGGTACACGGCCCCCGCTTGGCCGGCGTGGAATAGAGGCATGGACAGAAGGGCTAGCGCCGCAACCAGCGGAGCCCTGGCGAAAAGGGTCTTTCTCTTTCCCGTAATCATTCGTAGCTCCTTTTCTCAATAGGTCAGGGGTCGGTGGTGCGTTGCTACAGTCCAGGTCGGTCCCGGCACATGGCTTCCCCTCCTGTTGGCGCCCGAGACATGCTGTCCGCCTCCGCGACGCTTGCGGATAATGCTCCAATTAGGCTGAGCCATCCTGAGGCTCTCGGGTGTTGCGGCTCGTTCAGTGTGCGCTTGCGGCTGCATAGTTCGCTGTGACCGCCTGATCCAACATGCGTGCCGGGCAGTTTGTATTGGCAGGTCGGTCACAACCTCGCTGATGCTGCTGCCCGGCTGCGGGAAAGCCCTCAGCGGTGCGGAAATTTCCGCACCGCGCGGGGTTCAAACTGCAATGTCCTTCCAGGGGGCGGTGCTCACCGGTGGTGAGCGGAGCGGGCGCAGAGCGCGGCTCAGGCCACTGATCGGGCCTGCATCGCCTTATCGACCAAGAACTCTAACGCGTAGAAGTCGAACGGCTTATTGAGGTAGGCGTACGCGCCCAGACGCAGTGCTTCCTCGCTGGTACAGTCCTCTGCGAAGGCGGTCATCACGATTACTGCGGGTTTGGGTTCGCCCGCGTCCTTGATCCGCTTGAGCAAGCTCAAGCCGTGCCCATCGGGCAGCCGCAGGTCGAGAAACACTACGCCCGGGTGTAGTTGCCCCATCAACGCCAAGCCCTCGCTGGCCGAGCTGGCGAGTGCGACCTCATAGCCAGCTGCGCGCAGCGTCTGCTCGATCGACCACCGAATCATCTGTTCATCGTCGACAACGAGGACGGGGGCGGATGTCATTAAGCCTCGCAGCTGGTGGCTCGCTGATCAAATGGCAACTTGGGCTCGGCCAACGCTCGCGAACTGTGCAACAGCCGTGCCCCTTCACGCTGGCAACGGGCCCATTGCGCTACGCGGTTGCGCTACTGCTGTCGGTGGGGAGAAACACGCAGGTGAGCGGAGCCCGCCCGCCCCGATGCGCGCGCCGCGTCGCGGAGCGGGCTCCAGAAGTTTGCCGCCGATCTTCAGCCCAGCCGGGATTTCTGCTATCGAGCGCTGGCCGGCTCGAGGGGCCGTTGCAAAGGGCCTCGAGGCGGTGCCTCTAAAGCGCTGCCAGCGGGTACAGACAAAAGGAGGGAACTCATGGCAACCGTTCGTCTCACTTGGCTGGGCCATTCTGCCTTTCGCATCCACAGCGCCGGCGGCAAGACGTTGCTGGTCGACCCCTGGCTGCGCGGTAATCCCGCCTGCCCGGATTCGGAGAAGCAGCCGGCGGCAGTCGATGCGCTACTGATCACGCACGCCCACTTCGATCACATCGGCGATGCGGTCGACATCGCCAAGACCGCCAAACCGCAGAGCGTTGTCAGCATCTATGAGATATCGGCCTGGCTCGAACGCCAAGGGGTCGAGAACTGCGTCGGCATGAACAAGGGCGGCACTGCCGAGGTGCTGCCGGGGATCAAGGTCACGATGGTTCAGGCCGAACACTCGTGCGGTTTGCTCGATAACGGCCAGATCGTTTACGGCGGCGAGCCCTGCGGCTACATCATCGAGTTGGAGAACGGCCAGCGCATCTATCACGCCGGCGACACCAACGTCTTCGGCGACATGAAGATCATCGGCGAGCTTTATCGACCCGATGTCGCGCTGCTGCCCATCGGCGGCTTCTACACAATGGCGCCTAAGTACTCCATCTCGCAATTACGGTGACGTATTTTGATCATGCAATCACGCAGCTTTGGCAAGGGGACACTCCTTCGCGTGGAGTTTTTCCAGCAGACTGGCGAGGTCCTGCCGGG
>JACQVA010000024.1 GCA_016210005.1 Deltaproteobacteria bacterium
AGCGCAATGCTGAACTCGCCGGCGGCATCGACGGGCTCGACGTGGATGCGCTTCTCGGCCTGGCGCACCCGCCCGCGCAGGTCGTAGCAAGCCGCGGGGAAGGTAAGACGCAGTGGCCCGACCATTCAATGGCATTCTTAGCACCTGTCTCGCTTTCAAGACTTGACTGGTGCGGCCTGTATGGCGCAACCGACGAGAGTGAAGATCCGGGGAGCGTTTGAGCGTTCCGATCGGTGCGGGAGAGAGATGGCAGCTAGAGGAGAACAAAGCGGCGGAGCCGCCATCGCGGAGGTGCGCCCTTATTGACAAGAGCCTTCCAATGGGTGACCCCATTGTCTCCTTTTCTCTGTAAACGCTCATTCACTCAGCGCAGTCGCGCCACGTATCGCTTCGACATCCATCAGAAGCGGCGTGTAGTGGTGGGCCGTCTGGGCGTGGAAGAGCCGCCCCGTCACCACTACCTTGTGACCCACAAGGTCGGCAGAGGCCAGATGGTGAGATGAGAACACGAGCTGGATCTGGCTGACGTTTTGGAGCGCTTCGTAGTCGAGGTTTCGCGATGGACTGGCCATCACGTTAATCGGTTCACCAAGGGTCAGCATTGGGACTTGCACCTTCTCGTCCGTTTCCGGATTCTCGCCGAAGTTTGGTGGCCCATATTCTGGGACCACTCTGAGCATCCCCGCAAGGCGCACCACGGCCGGTTCGTACGCCAGCCACCGTCCGCTGCGGGGCGTCTCGCCAGGGGTTATTGACGACCCGCAAATCAGGGCGACAAGGATCAGCATTCTCATGACTGCACCTTTATCGATACGTCACTGTGCCTGGTTGCCAGCCTTCGAAGCGCCGAATGGCGGCCGCCAGGCCGCCGATCTGCTGCGAGCTCAGCGAACCCAAGGTCGTGCTGCCGCTTACGCCGAGCTGATTGCTCACGAAGGATTGGTATGCGGCCGTGGGATTGCTGGCTGGTGGCGCATAGACTTCGATCGCATGATCGAGAGTGTACCCGCTCCACGGTCCTGTTTGCAGCCGTGTGGCCAAGGCTCCTTGTCCAGCTGTTTGGTCGGGGAAAACGGCGAAAGTGTTTCGAGGACCGGTATAGCTACCGATCGATCCCTGCGACTGTGCGAACGGACCTTGGTTCAGGTTCCCGGGATTGTTTGTGCGCCACGATATGCTGCCACCCGACCGCACTTCAACGGTCCCGTCACTGTATGTGATGACGACACTGTTGCCCTGTTGCTGCGCACTGACCGGTACGGCTCCGTTGGCCTGCGCCGGCGTGATCTTGGCGCCGTACAATTGCTCCATGTCTTCGCGCGAGACGCCGCCGCTCTGCGCCTTGGCCACATCCTCCCCGTTCGGCCCCTTCGCAATTCCGTAGGCAGCCAAGACGGTGGCCAACCCGGCCACCACCGCGGTGGCGTAGTTGCCCTGTTGCGCGCTCTGGTACGTACTGTAGCCCCCGGCCCCGACCGCGGCCAGCCCAACCGCGTACTGCACGGGTGCGGGCAGTGCAGAAAACGCGGGCGCCACGACAACACCCAAGCCTACGCCCGCCAGCCCGATCGCTCCGGTGATCGCTCCGGCCTGGAACGCGGCGCTCACGCTGCCCGTCCTCACCCCGGTATCGATGGCCGTGGCCACCGCCGTGGCCGCCACGACCAGCAGCGCAACCGTCAAGCAATCCAAGCCGAGTAACACGCATTCGCCATTCGGGTCCGTGTCATTAGTCGGATTCCAATTCGTATACGTGTACGGGTTGGCAAACTGCCGAGCCGGATCGTGGGTCAAAAACATCCCCAACTGCGGGTCGTAGATGCGGGCGCCGGCGTATTGGAGGCCGCTGAGCGGCTCGGTGTCGTACTGGGTGAACTCGCGGCAGTAGGCGTCGTCACCGCAGGTGTTGTTGGTTTGTAGCGTGCCGTTTGCGTGGTAGTGGCCGCGCACCTCACCATAGGGCTTGTAGCGAATGTACTCGAAGACGCTGCCGTCGGGCTTGGTGATCACCTGCACCGAGCCGAGGTGATCCAGGTGGTAGTGCAGTACGCCGGTGGTGTCGGGCCCGCCAAGCGGGGTCGGGGTGATGGTGGGCGTGGGTGTCTTGGTCGGCGTGCGGGTGCGCGTGAACGTCCCAGTCCGCGTTGGGGTACGTGTCGGGGTGAACGTTGGCGTCCGCGTCGGTGTCCGGGTGGGCGTGCGGGTCGACGTCCGTGTGGGAGTCCGGGTAAAAGTGCGTGTTGGGGTGCGCGTCGGGGTACGCGTGGGTGTGGCTACCTGGGCCGACGCGGGCTGTACCAGCAACGCCACCGGCAGCGTGGACACACTGAATGTGATCAGCACCAGGATCACATGCCCGTGGCGCACCGCGACGGCGACGACGCGCTTCTTGCGCCAGGGAGCAATGAGAAGAACGGAGACGATGAGAATGAGAGACGCGGAGACGGGGAGAGCAAGATCATCGCGCAAGATCACGACGATCATCGGCTGGCTGCCCGAGACATCTGCCAGCCGCACCGCCGGCTCGCTCGGCAAGCTCGCCAGCTGCCACGGCGCGCCGACGCGTTGCGAGGCGATCAGTAACCCGCCTGCGCTGTAGTACTTGGTCAGCCAGCCATCGGTGACCTCGGCTAGCTCGCTGTAGTAACGGGTCACACTGGCGCCATTGTCCACCACCTTGGCCACGCGCCGGCCGCCGGCGTCGTAGGTGAAGTTCACACTGTGCCCGTTGGCGTTGATGGTGGTCGCGTGATCGTCGAAGTCGTAGGCGTAACTCTGCCCGGGCTTGGCGTTGCGGTTGCCGTTGTCGTCGTGGCCGACCGCACTGCCGCCCACCGTCGCCAGCAGGTGCGGCTTGCTCGCGCTGTAGCCCAGCGTCACGCCCTCCTTCGCCGTCATGTTGCCCCAGTCGTCATAAACGTAAGCGCCGGCATACGGCAGTTGCGGCCCCTCGACGCCGCGCAAGCGCCCGAGCCCGTCGTACGTGAACGTGGCGGTGTTGTCCATGGCGTTGTTGGCCCCCTTGGGGCCGGTGTCGCTGATGTGCTTGAGCAAGCCGTTGTGCTGATACTGGTCGTAGTTGAGGTTTTGCAAGGTGTTGGCGCCGGCGGCGCTGAGGATCTGTGTCAGGCGGAAGTTCTCGGCTGCGCCGCCGTAGCTGCGCGCATCGGCCACGTTGTTGCCGTGGCTGATCTGTTCCGGCCGGCCGAAGACGTCGTAGTTCAGATCACTCAAGTACTCGGCGCTACCGGCAACGCGGCGCACCTGCCCGGCGGCGTCGTACTCGTAGGTGACGACTTCGCCGTCGGGATACGTGATCGCCGTGGCGTGATCCGCCACGTCGTAGTCCGTGCGCGTGAGCGCAATGCTGAACTCGCCGGCGGCATCGACGGGCTCGACGTGGATGCGCTTCTCGGCCTGGCGCACCCGCCCGCGCAGGTCGTAGCAGGCCGCGCTGCCCGCGCCGTGATCTTCGAGCACATTGGTGAGCCGGCCGAGGGCACAGTTGCTTTGGGCGCCGCAGGTCGTCGAGCAGTCCAGGCTGGTCGCCCCCGGGGCATAGGTGTCGTAGCTGTAGTCGAGGTCGCCGCTGGCCCCGGCGCAGCCCCCGGCGATGTAGCCGGCGCCGCTGGTGAGGTTGTTCTTGCGGGTGAGGCGGTTGATCGCGTCGTAGCAGAACTGCACGTGCCGATTGGCGGCGGGGTCATCCTGGTAGACCAGGTTACCGGCCAAGTCATAGCCATAGCGCCACGTGCCCACCTGGCCGCTCGGGCCGCTGTCGGGGTCGCTCAGTTGCACCTTGCGCCCGAGCGAGTCGTAGGTGGTGGTGATCGTGGTGGCGCTGTTCCAGGAGCTGGCGTTGCCCTGTTTTACGGTGCGCAAGCGCCCCAACCCATCATAGCTGTACAGCGTGCGCATCTTGAGCGTATCTTGCTCGTAGAGCTTCTTCTGCAGCAGGCGCCCGGCGCCATCGCGAATCTCGATAGTCTTGCTACCCGGAGCGCAGTTGCTACCCGGCTGGTAGCACTCATCCTTGCTCGTCGTCTGCCAGGCCACGTTGTGCTCGGCGGTGCGCTGCGAGCCGTCGGGGTTGGTCAGCCGCGTGAGCCGATGGAGCACATCGTACTGCGACACGCTCACCCCAGTGCCGGCGGGTGGTGGCGTGTACACGGTCAGCGCGCCGGCGTTCTCGAACGGCGCGTACTGCTCGACAGCGTTGCCGCGCGCGTCATAGGCGACACTGCCACTGGCCGCGATGGTATAGCCGCCGTGCACCACCGCCTCGCTCTTGTGCTGCAGCGGGCGCCCGAGCGCGTCGCTGAACGCGGTGGTGACGAGAAAGCCGCTCGGGGCGCCGGGCTCGCGGGTGTAGCTCTGCAGGCGACTGGGGTGCTGGGCGTAGCCGAGGTAGTAGAGCAGGCGCTGGTGCGGGTTGATAGCGATGTCTTCGTCGGGCAGCGCCGTGTACTGCAAGCGGCAGAAGCTATCGTACTGCCAGCGGGCGCGCTCGCCGGGCGCGCTGCTGCCGGTGTAGGCCACGCTCTGCGACAGGCGCTTGCCGCAGCCGGGGTCGTACTCGGTGCTGACCTTGTGGCCCAGCGCGTTGGTGACGGTGGCGGGATAAATCTGCGTGGCGCCGTCGTACTCGGTGGTGGTGAGGTTGCCGTTGGCGTCGGTGACGGTGGTGAGGTTGCCGAAGCCGTCGTAGGCCATCTGTGTGTTGACGCAGCTGCCCGATCCGCTGGCCGGGGTGGCCGGGCAGCTGCCGCCAACGGGCAGGTTGGCATCAGCCGGCGGGTTCAGCCACGACGAGACTGCGGTGACGTTGCCTTTGGCGAGCGTGCCGCCGTCGTAGGTGAACCACTTCTCCTCCAAGGTGACGCTGCCGGGCACGGTCCCGTCGTCGCCGGCCACGCGCACGTGGCTGGGCTTATCGACGATGTAGGCGCTATCGTCGCGGTAGACGTAATCGGTAAAGGTCTGCGTGTGCACGCTGCCGTCCCAGCCCGCCTGCGTAGCGGTGACATTGCCGTAGGAGTCGAAGCTGACATTGGCGCGGCTGGTATAGTGGGCGGGTGCGGAGTTGGTATATGTCCAGTTGAACTCCTGCGCCAGGCGCACGACTAGCGCGGTGGCGGAGACGGTGGCGGGGCAGGTGATGACGCCGCCGGCGTCGGCGCACTGCCAGTCGTTGACACTGCGAGTGAGCGGCTGGCCGTAGAAGTCCGCCGGCGGATCACCGCCGTCGGCTTGGTAGGAACCGCTCTCTTGCAGCTTGCCCTTGAGCGCCCAGCTTTGGTGAAAGATGCTCTCGCGCACCAAGTGGGGCGCGTCTTCGACCTCGCCGTCATGGCTCTGCACCAGCCAGAAGCCGCGAAACTCGCGCTCGAGCGGGTCGAAGCGGCCGCCCTCGTAACGATACGAGGTCACCAGCCAGTGGCTGCTCGAGGCCGCGCCGGCGCAGTTGGCACCGCCGCCGTCGCACAAGCCATCGTCGCGTTCGATGCGCGTCACCGTCCAGGTCACGAAGGGCATATCGGGCACACCGTCGCCGCCGGTGTTGTCCCACTGGGTCGAGGGGCGATACTCGATGGCGGTGGAGCCATCGAGGCCGTTCTCCATCAGTTCGAGCAAATCGGGCTTGGCGCCGCCGGGGTTGGGGGCGCTGCTCGATCCGAACCCGCTCGCTACACAGGTGCGGCTGTCGGTGCTGGGGCACCACGCCCCGTCAGCGCTGTGGTAGATGGTGTAGGGATCGGTGCGAAAGTCGATGAAGTCGACCATCCCGTCACCATCTATGTCGAAGGTGTCTTGGTAGGTCTTGCCGCCACCCCACTCGATGTGGTCGTCGACGTCGCGGATCTCCTTGTTCGGGCTCCACCACAGGTACGAAGGCGCGAACACTGTGGTCGTGTAGCCCGTGCCGTCGCCGCCGAAGCCGTCACCGCGGTTGAGATAGACGCGCCAGTAGGGATTGGCGGGGGTCCACTGGCAGGCGTCGACGACGTCGGGCAAGCCATCGCCGTTGATGTCAAAGAAGTCGCGCACCACGTCGGTGCCGTCGTAGAGGAGTTTGCGCAGGCCATGCCAACCGGCGCACTCGGATGGCGGCAGCCACCAGCGCGTGCCGCCGCTGCCGATGTCCATGGTACGACCGAAATTGAGATAGACTTGCCAATAGTCGTAGTACGGGCTTCCGCCGCTGTGGTCCCAGGTCAAGATGTGGTCCGGCAAGCCGTCACCGTTGATATCGGCGAGGCCCAGGATCTCCATGCCGTTGTCGCTGCGGAAGCGTAGCGCGCCGAAGGGTACGGAGAAGTCGGTGGGCGGGCCAAAGCCACTGCCGGTATTGTACGAGATCTGCCACGTGCTGGCGCTCCCGCTGGCACCGCCTTGCACCAGGTCAACCAAGCCATCGCTGTTCATGTCGAGCAGGTCCTGGGTATCCCACGACCCGTCCCAGCCACGCAGGTGAGCGTCGGCCCGTGTGATGCGCAACGCACCCACCGGAGCGGCCCACTGCACGATGTTGGCGGCGAATCCCCAGTTGCCGCCGTTGGTGGCCGGTGAGCGCCCGTACAAGACCCGCCAGTACGGCTGCGCTTGGCTCCACGCCGAGGCATCGACGAAGTCGGGCAACCCGTCGCCGTTGAGGTCCACCGTGTCCACGATGGTGCTCGTGGTTGTGTCGTCGATGCATGATTTGCGCAGTTCGCACGGATTGAGGTCATAGTTGCCAACCCACCACGGCGTAGCCGTAGTGGCGAAGCCGCCAGGTTGGCCGACGTAGACCTTCCAGAAGTCAAGGCGGGGGAAGTACGGATTCGGCGGGAGGGCCACACACTCGTTGGTATCGATCAGGTCGGGCAGCCCGTCACCGGTGATATCGAACACGTCGCGGTAGGTATACCCGCCGGTTGAGGGGTGGGAGTCGGTCCAGCGTAAGCGATCGGGTTGTTCGCCCAGCGCGGGCTTGGGGGCACTCTGCGCGGCGCGCGATTGCGGTAAAGTGCCGACCGGACTGCCGAAGCCGAACCGGTCACCGGCAGGTGGTTTGTCGTGGTAGTGAAAGACCGTGGTTGCAGGAGACCCGTCGGCGCGAGTTAACGCCGTACTATCTTTGCCGTACAGGGTCACCGCGCTGAGAAAGGACTGCCGGCCGCTGCGGTCGGGGACTGTGTCAACCTGGAAGTCGTACTGGAACTGATACCAGCGCACCCGATCGCTGGCGCTACTGGTATACGCCGGGTGGCGCACCTCGATGTGGGAGAGCAACTTCGTCAGCCGCGACCAAAAGCCGCCCATGCCGTTGACTATCGTATCGCCCAGTGGCCGGCTAGACCAGATGAAGCGCACCTCGAACTGGTGCATAAGGCCGCGGCTCGGATTGCCGCCGTAGCGGATCGTAGACGGATAGAGCACCCCCTCGGCGGCCTGATAGCTGATGTCGAGCTGGTTGCCATTGGGGTCTTCGATGCGGTTGAGCGCCCACGAAAAGGTCCAGCCGCACGGCGGCCCGGAGTTGAACAGATACAGGCCGCCGTTGCCGGAGGTGAACAAGCGTAGCGAAGTACTTTCACCGAACACATAGCGCAGCCCACTTTTGTCCCACGCCTCCCATGAATTTGACGCCCGCACGTACTGGACGCGCAGAAACGACTGCTCGATCTGTGGGCGGCAGCGGTCACTAGCATCGAGCGTGCACTCGAGGTTGGCCCCGGGCAGCACCAGCACGAAGTCGTTGCGGTAGGTATCGTCGGTGCACGACAGCACACCGTGCTTGGTGCTGCGCTGGATCTTGCCCAGCGGCAGGTCCCAGCCGTAGCCGTACGGGCTCGGGCCAGCCGAGCTGCTGTAGGTCAGGGCCAGCTTGGGCGTAAGCGACTTGCGGCCCGGCGGGACTTCGATGGCAATGCTGGTAGTAGCCGCGCCCACGAACAGACTGGCCTCGGGCGCCTGCGCCAAGCCGGTAAAGGGTGTTGAGCCATCGCCCGTTTGCGCACCATCACCGCGCGGGCTTTGAGCGTTAGCCGTGGCGGCGAGCAGCAACGCCAGCAGCAAAGCCGCGCCGCGGGCAGAGCGGGTCGCGCTGCGCCGCGTGTGCAGCAAGCTCTGGCGGCTCATTGCGGCGCCCCGCTGCGAGCGCGCGCCAACTCACCGCCGGCGGCGTCAGGACGCGGCGGGCGAGCAACTTGCGGTGGCGCATCCGCCACCATGTAGTTGCGCGCTGGGGTCTGCCGGCGTCGCGCGCGTTGCGCGGCGTAGCGCTGGTGCAGCCGCGCCACCCGCTCCAGCACACCGCGCTCAGCCTCCGCTTGTGACAACGGCGGCGGCGGCTCGGCAATCTCCGCCCGCACCAACGGCCGCGCGTCAACACTCACAACTTCTTGCGAACCCAGCCGCCCCACCCACAGCGCCGCCGGCAACAACAGCAGCACACCAAGCCACAGCCGGCGCGCTCGACCGAACCACTCGACAACCCGAACAACAACCATTTCCCACCCCAGTTAGGTTAAATGGTGCAGTCAGTAACAACGACGCGGGGGCATCTGACAGATTCTGAAAATGCTGTCAAGGTCTTAAGACCTTCGTGTGATGTGTACACATCCGTATGGCTTATTCCCCAGCCTTCGCACGCACACGCGTGGCATGCCACAATGCGACAGCAATTTCTTACGCCGCAAGACCTCAAGCGCGCTATACTACTATGGCCGAAAGTCTTGTCGTGGCGCGCAGATTTCCCTCCGTCATTCCCGCGAAGGCGGGAATCCATCCGGAGCCCCCACTGCCGCTGGATGCCCGCCTCGTCATTCCCGCGTGTCGCTGGCGGGAATTGCGGGCATGACGGAATACCCCTTGTCGAGCCTTGGGTTGCGGGGGTCAGCCCGCGCTATGCGCTCCCGTGCGAAGGCAGGCGGGACGAGGCGGGGCGAAGAGCAGCGAGATGGTGGGGGCGTTGGGGTTTGCGGCGTCAGGAAAGGCCGCGGCGGACGGGTGCGGATTGCGCCGTGGGCCTTCCTGACGCAGAACACGTTCGGTTATCAGATGCTCCGGCACGCGAAGGTGGCGGGCTTCAGGTCGTGCGCCTCTAGCCGAAGGCGCGACTGATGAACCAGAACACGCCCAGCGCCAGTACGCCGGCGGAGCCGTAGTGCAGCACGGCTAGGCGGGCGCCGTCGCCTTGGCGGGCTAACCGGCGCAGCACCGGCCACACCAGCGCGATCACCGCCAACTGGCCGACTTCTACACCGGCGTTGAAGCCGAACAGCGCCTGCACCAGCCGCTCGGTGGGCAGGCCCGCCTCAATCAACACCGAGGCGAAGCCGAAGCCGTGCACCAGGCCGAAGATGAACGCGATGGCCCAGCGCAACGATGCCGGCCGGGCAGCGCGGGCGAGCAGGCCGAAGTAACAGGCACTGAATAACGCCAGCCCCGCCAGCGTCACGGCCGGGATGCGTCCGTGACCCAGCGCCGCCAATCCCGCCAACAGCAGCAGTAGACTCGCCGTTACCGCCGGCAGGGTGCGGCCGCGCGCCCCTGCGAGCCACACGTTCTCGGCCGCCACCAGCGCAATCGAGAGGCCGATGAGGGCTTCGACCGGCGCGGGCTCCGGCCGCGCGTAGCCGAGCACGGTCAGCGCCAACGTGATGCTGTGTGCCACGGTGAAGCCGGTGACGACTCGGGCGACCTCGCCGAGCGCGCCGCCAAGCAGCAGCAGCGCAAGTACGAACGCGAGATGATCGTATCCGCTCAGAATGTGCTCGATGCCAAGCCCAAGGTAACCCGCCAGCGACGTCGCCCCCGCCGCAACCCGGTCACCCGGCGCCGGTTCCGGCAACGGCCATGCCGGCTCGCGTTCCGACAGCACCCGCTCCAGCGCGAGCGCGCCGTCGCGGCTGACCCGGGCGAAGTGCAAGTGAGCCGCGCTCACATCCAACAGCAGGCGGCTGCGTACTTGCAAGCTGCCGCTCTCGGGGCAACTCACCTGCCACTCGTACAACACTCGCCCGGGAGCCGCGGCGAGCGGTCGCGGGCCGTCGCTGAGCGGGCAAAGCGCGTCGCCGGCACGCAGCTCGAGCCGCGTGCTCAAGTAGGCACCCAGGAGGCGATCGAGTTCCGCACCGGCGCCGGCGGCCCATGGAAAGCGCGAGACATCGAGCCGCGTCAAGCGCACCGTCACGTAGGCGCGGCGGCCTGTGATGCTCCAGGTCGAGTGCGAGGTGGTGCGGTCGTGGGCCGCCGCCGCCACCGGCAGCAGGAGCGCAACCGCCGCAAGCCACCCGAAGAAGGCGCGCGGGCGCAGTGCCGCCAATGTGGTCATGGCAACGAAGTGGCGATCTCGATGTCGGCGCGGGCGCGAAGCTCATCGAGGTAGTCGCGCAGCGCCCGCTCGCCGGCGCGGCGGCGGAACTCGGCGAGCACTTGCGGCCGGATTTCGTCCAGCGGCGGGTCCGGATCGGGCTGGCGCTCGATCACTTGCAGGACGTGATATCCGGTGCTCGAACGCACCGGGTCGCTGACGGCGCCCGGCGCCAACGCCGCCGCCGTGTGCGCCGCGGTCGGGCCGAGGTAGTCGACCAGCTTCGCCGGCGGCAGCAGGCCATCGGGCAGCGGTGCTAGTTCCTCGTCGCCGAGCGCTGCCCGCAGCGCGGAGAAGTCGTCCCCCGCGCGCAGGCGCTGGGCCGCTTGCTGGGCCCGCTCCCACACCGCGGCGGCATCGCTGGTGCCCGGCGCGCGGCAGAAGATCTGGCGCACGCGCAGGCGTCCGGGACCGGTGAACAGCTCGCGGTTCTGCTGGTAGAACGCTTGCAGCTCGCCCTCGTTCGGCTGCACATCGCCGCTCTCGCTGACGACCGCGTCGATCACCGCCGCCGTGAGATCCTTGCGCACCTTGGCATCGTGGCGCGCCATCCCCAAGGCCAAGCCCCGCTGCACCAGCAGCTCCTCGTCGATCAACCGCTCGAGCACGTGCCGGCGCTGGGCCTCGTCCAAGCCGGCGCGGCGATCCTGGGCTACTGCCGCTAACACCCGTTCGTAGTCCTCGCGCCGGATGATTTCGCCGTTCACCCGCCCCACTGCATTCACTGATAGTGAATCAAGCCCACTCGGCCAGGGCTGCAGCAAGCCGAGGGCCGCGGCCAGCACGCCGGCGGCCGCGCCAAAGGCGAGTGCGAGGCCACCTGGTCTCATGCGGCACACTCGCGGCAATCGTGGCGGGCAGCTTCGTGTACCAGCGACAGCGTTTGCCCGGGGCGAGCGCCGTAGCGGTACACGGTGATGCCCTTGAGGCGCAGCTGGCGCGCCAGCTGAAAGACCTCACGCACCGCGCTCACCGGGGCAGCGGCCGGCAAGTTGACGGTCTTGGATACCGCCGCGTCCACGTGCGCTTGAAATGCCGCTTGCATGCGCACGTGGATAGCCGGCGCGATTTCGAGGGCGATGGGAAAAACGCGGCGCAGAGCCGCCGGCAGGGCTTCGATTTGCCGGATGGAGCCGTGGCTGCGGATGGCGGCCAGCGCCGCCGCGCCCGCCGCTCCGAGCGAGGCCAGCGCGGCGGCAAGTTGCGGGTGGCTCTCCACCAACACGCGCCCGTCGAGCACGCGGCGGGCGACGGCGAGGGCGAAGAACGGCTCGATCCCGCTCGAAACCCCGGCGAGCAGGCTGACGGTTCCGGTCGGGGCCACGCAAGTGATCGCCGCATTGCGCAAGGCCGCAAACCCGCGTTGCGCCCACAGGCTGTGAGCGAAGGCGGGAAACGCACCGCGCCGCCCGGCCAATTCGGCCGAGGCGGCGCGCGCCTCGCGGGCGAGGAACTCCGCAATCCGCCCGCCCAGCGCCAGGCCCTCGGCGGAATCGTAGGCGACGCCCAGGCGTGCAAACAGGTCGGCCAGCCCCATCACCCCGAGGCCGATCTTACGGGTGCGGCGCGTCGCCCGTTCGATTTCCGCAAAGGGATACGCACTCGCCTCGATGACGTTGTCGAGAAACACCACGGCGTCGCCAATCGCGTCGCGCAGCCGTGCCCAGTCCACGTCGCCGGCGGCCGCGAACGCCGCCAGGTTGATCGACCCCAGCACGCAGGATTCGTACGCCAGCAGCGGCTGCTCACCGCAGGGGTTAGTCGCCTCGATCACACCGAGCGCGGGCGTCGGGTTGTGGCGATTGATTTCGTCGATGAATAGCAGGCCGGGATCACCGCAGACCCAGGCAGCCTCGACGAGGGCCTCGAACAGCGCCGCGGCCGGCACCCGGCGCGTCGTGCGTCCGCTGCGTGGGTTGCGCAGCGCGATCGTCTCATCGGCATCGAGGGCAGCAAAGAACTCATCGGTTACGGCAACCGAGAGGTTGAAGTTCTCCAGCCGGCCGGGGGTGCGCTTGGCGGCGATGAACTCGTCGATGTCGGGGTGGTCGATACGCAGCACCGCCATGTTGGCACCGCGGCGCCGCCCGCCCAGTCGGATGACGGCGGTGGTTTGATCGAACAGCTCCATGAACGACAGCGGCCCCGAGGTAGTGCCGCCGGTGGAGTGGACGTGATCCTGGCGCGGGCGCAAGGCGCTGAATGAGAAGCCGGTACCGCCGCCGGTCTGATGGATGCGCGCCATGCGGCCGAGGGCGCTGAAGATGGCGCCGAGGTCGTCGGCGATCGGCAAGACGAAGCAGGCGGCCAGCTGCCCGTTGGGCAAGCCGGCGTTCATCAGCGCCGGCGAATTGGGCAGGAATTCCAGCCGCTCTAGCCGCTGCAAGAACCGCTCTTCCCACAGCGCCGGTGGCTCGCCGAATTGTTCTGCCGGTGCCGCCACCGCCGCCGCCACTCGGCGCAGCATGCCGGCCGGATCCTCGACGAGCTGACCGGTCTCGTCGCGGCGCAGGTAGCGCTCGCGCAGCACGGCAACGGCATGCTCCGAGAACTGCGGGGTGGCCCCCATGGACTCATTCTTACAACAGTAACAGCCCGACGCCAGCCCGCCGTGCGACCAGGCCTACGACAAGGAAGTGAGAAACGAGCACAGGCAACCAAGGCGGGCCGCGACGGCGAGGTTTGCTCGCAATCATCTTTCGGCGCGCACGTCCGTGGTCCCCTTTCGTTACGGGCCCTGTACTACTATGGCCGAAAGTCTTGTCGTGGCGCGCAGATTTCCCTCCGTCATTCCTGCGAAGGCGGGAATCCATCCGGAGCCCCACCGCCGCTGGATGCCCGCTTAGGGATTGCGGGCATGACGGAATACCCCTGTCGAGCCTTGGGTTGCGGGCGTCAGCCCGCGCTATGCTCCCCGCTGTAGAGAAGCAGCCGGCGGGAGCGTCGGGTAGCGTGTTGACCTTGAAGCGCCGCGCTGGCCGGCCAGCCCGGCGGGCTGCTCACGGCTCGGCATCGCTGCGCTCGGGCGGCAGCGGCAGCGTGGGCTGATCCGGCGGCAGCAACACGCGTGGCGCGGTTTCGATGACCGCGGGCGATTCGATTTCCTGCACCCCGCCGGCGTCGAGATCCTTGAAGCGGCGGGCGCTGACCAGGACCCGGCTTTCCAATGATCCGACGGCCTTGTTGTAAGCGTCGACGGCGCGCTGCAAGCCGGCACGCAAGCCATCGAAATGGTCGGCCAACACGCGGAGGCGTTCGTACAGCTCCTGGCCCAGGTTGCGGATATCCTGCGCATTGGCGGCCATACGTTCCTGGGTCCAGCCGTAGGCCACCGCGCGCAACAGTGCGATGAGAGTGGTCGGCGTGGCCAAGATGACGCCACCGGCAACGCCTTCCTGAATCAGTCCGGGGTCTTGCTCCAACGCGGCGCTGAAGAACGATTCGCCGGGCAAGAACATCACCACAAACTCGGGCGTGGGCTGAAACTGCTGCCAGTAACCCTTAGAGGCCAGCTGCGTCATATGGGTGCGCACTTGGCGCGCATGGTCCTTCAACCTTGCGATACGACCCTCCTCGTCGGGGGCTTCGAGGGCTTCGAGGTAGGCCTGCAACGGGGCTTTGGCGTCGACCACCACGTTCTTGCCGCCGGGCAGCTTGACGACGACGTCGGGCCGCAGCCGGCCGTCGGCGGTGACCACGCTTTCCTGCTCGACGAAGTCACAGTGGCGCAACATCCCGGCCAACTCGACGACGCGCTTAAGCTGAATCTCGCCCCAGCGGCCGCGCACCGCCGGCGAGCGCAGTGCCTTGACCAAGTTGCCGGTCTCGGCCTGCAACTTCTCTTGCGTTTCCATCAACGAGCGGACCTGCTGACCCAGGCTACCGTAGGCGTGTTGGCGGGCCTGTTCGAGGGTCTGGATCTGCGCGTCCACTTTCTGCAGCGACTCCTTGATCGGGGCCACCAGCGTTTCGACCGCCTTCTGCCGCTGTTCGAGGTCGCCCCGGGCTTGGGTGTGGAACTTCTCCAATGAAGCCCGGGCGAGTTCGAGGAACGATTGATTGTTGCTGCGCAGCGCGTCGGCCGACAACGCCTTGAAGACATCGGTGAGCTGTTGCGTGGCCTCGTTGAGCAGCGCCAGCTTCTCGGCGGCGCCACGCCGTTCGCTGTCGAGGGTGGCGGTGAGTTCGGACTGCTTGGCAGTCAGTGCAAGAATCTCCGCGCGCGCTTGATCGAGGCCGCCCTGGAGCTGTGAGCCCTGGGCGCGCGCCGCTTCGAGCTCGCGCTCGCGCGCCGCCAGCCGCTCCTGCGCTGCCGCGGCCTGCGCCTGGGCTTGGGCAGAGGCCTCGGTGTGCGCTTGCGCCGCGCGCGCGGCGGCAATCATCCATACCGCCACGCCGCCAACGAGTGCGCCGATTACTACTGCGATGATCAGCCAGAAGGGAGCCATTCGCGCTCAGCGCTGGTAGGTGCCCATCAGTTCGGCCTGACCGAGGACGTGCCCGTCGATGGCCCGCAGCACCTGGGCCTTGGTGGCACGCGCCTTCAGCGCGGTGGGGGCATCGAGAGCGTAGAGCTTGAAGAAGTAGCGGTGGGGCTTGCCCGGCGGCGGACAGGGACCGCCGTAGCCGACTTTGCGGAAATCGTTGAGGCCCTGCTTGGCGCCGTTGGGGAGAGCCTCGTCGGGCGGCAAGCCCGGCAGCAAATCGCTGGTGTGCGCGGGTAGATCGTAGAGCACCCAGTGCACCCACGTACCCACCGGCGCGTCGGGATCGTCGGCAATGAGGGCGAAATGCGTCGTCGCACTCGGGGCGCCGCTCCAGAACAACCCCGGGGAGAGATCCGCGCCCGCACAGGTGTGCTGCTTGGGGATCGTTGCGCCCGCTTTGAATGCCGAGCTCGACAGCGTGAAAGCCATGGCAGCTCCTTCCGTGCATACACCGCACAGCACTGCCAGCGCCACCGGCTTCAGCCGGCGCACCGCTCGTAGCGTACCCAATGTCCTCGCCATACCCGAGCGAGAGGGTACGCCAGGAGCGAGTCCCCTTCAACCATCGCGGCGGGCACGGCATTTGTTCGCGCAAGGCACCTACTTCCTCCTATTAGCAGACGGCGAGTGATACAATTATGTCATATCCGTTGAATTGGATAATGCGCTGCGTTACCATTAGCAGCCAATGGAGGTGCAAACATGACCGTTCCGCTGGCCTATCCCTCCGGCCTGCTGCCGAGTGCTCACTCGGCGGAAGTGTTGAGTCCGGCGGCCGCCTGGTTGTTGGTGGGGATCGCGCTGATCATTGCTTGCGCTACTCTTTGGGTTCTGAGCGCTCCGCGCCGGCATTTCCCGGCGTTGCGTCCGGGACCAAGACCTTCACATCGGACGCGGCGCGGCGGCGCTGTCAGGCGGCCGGCGCATGCCCCCTCTCCCCTACGCCACCGCCAGGCCCTGGCCCAGGGCCACCGCTAGGTATTCCGCCCGGACGATGCTGCGCCGGTCATCCTCGGGTGCGCGACAAATTTGTGGGTAACGTGGTTCGGTGTTATGGCCGTCATTCCCGCGAAAGGAAGCGGGAATCCAGTTTGGCGTTTGGCGCTATGGACAAGCAGTTCTGCGTTTACATCCTGGCCAGCAAACGGAACGGCACGCTGTACATTGGGGTGAGCTCACAGCTGGCAACGCGGGTGTGGCAGCATAAGAGCAAGGTAGTGGAGGGTTTTTCGGCCAAGTGCGGCGTTGACAAGCCGGTCTACTAC